>JAEZTD010000260.1 GCA_023443705.1 Bacillota bacterium
CAGCTGAATCTCCTCAGGGGTCAGATTTTGCCGTTCGCCACGGCATCCACAAAAGCGATGGGGTGCTGTATGATTTTGGCTGTCTCCTCGATCGAATTGCCCTCCGCCAGGTAACGTCGCGCGATGACGGCCATTGATTCGCCCACCTCAATGACATGTCCATCCGGGTCGTAGAGCCGGGCGACGCGCTGCTGCCAGTCGTGTTTTTTCGGTGGATGCACCTGACCGATTTCCGGCCGGGCGGAAAGCTCGACAAGGAAGGCGTCGAAGTCGTCCACCTCGAAATAAAGCTCCATGTTGTGCGCATGGGTGACCACCGATTCCTCCGGCAAACCCAGCAGCCATCCAAAGTTCTGTTGAATGGTAAATCCGCCGCTGAAGGTCACGTTCCAGCCGAGGTCGAGCACCACCTGCTGCTCAAACAAGCCGCCGTAGAACGCCTTGGAAGTTTCCACATCCTTGACCGCGATGAGCGAAGTTACGAATTTCATGAGGTCCTCCTTCATACGCCCGGTAGCCGGGCGTGATTTGCGGAAAGTATATCCGGCGGGACGGGCCGCTCCGCTTCAATTGCGGGATCCCGCTCGAACTCAGTCATGACGCGGCGGTAGCGGAGGGGCAGGAGCGTGCGCTGGCAGGCGGGGTTCTTCCGCTGGGCGATCCCGACGGCTTGGTGAAACCTGCGCCACAGCGCGCGCACGGCGCGCTCGAGATCGTCCGGTTCCGGAAGTTCCAGCGACATTAGCCGCGTGATTCGCCCCCGGCCATTTTGGGCGACCAGCGCCTCCCGGTGCGTCCGATCGAAAATGATGAACGCTTCATTCGGGTAGCGGTCGATAAAGTGCTGCGAAATCAGCGGAAGCACGCGATTTTTCGGCTCAATGACGGCGGCCAACACACCCGCGTTCTGCGTGAACCGAACGAAGCCCAGAAAGAGGTGCGCCTCGCGCCCCAGATGGTTGACTGCGGCGAGGAGCGGCGCGACGGTGTCGTCGTGCAGCATGTCCATCACCATTGCGCCCCGCTTGTAGCCCAGATGCAAAAACTCCAGAAGGCGCTTTTCCTTATCGGGCAGGCAGGACAGCATGGCCCGCTCCACCAGGTACAGCGCGTCCTCCGAGATGCGTGCCGGAATCGATTTGAACACCCGCGCCGCGCGAAACGCGTCGGTTTCGATTTCCCGGGTGGCCAGGAGCGAAATCTGATTGTCGTCCGGGCCAAGGATGGCGGCGGGCATCTCACGGCAGGAATAGCTCTCATACACGCAGCAAAGGAAGCCGTCCAGCGTGCCGTCATAGCGGTAGATTATATCTGTCCTGTAAGGCATTTTTGAAGGTCCTCCTCCGTTGGGTCGAGCAGCGAGAGTTGCACAGACCGTTCGCCGATCACGGTCGCCCGGTCAGACAGGATGCTGGTCAGCATGGTCTGGTTGTCCAGATACAGTCGGATGAGCGGCTTTCCCGAGCAGGTCAGGAAGTGCTGTGCGCGCTTTAGAACGACGCCGATCTTTCGGAGCGCCTCGAAGTCCAGCGCGCCGTGCCGCCTCGCCTGCAGGATGCGCCCGGCGCTTTTTACGCCGACGCCCGGCACCCTGAGGAGCATTTCATAGGGCGCGCGGTTGACGTCCACCGGGAATTGGTCGAGATGGCCCACCGCCCAGTTGCACTTGGGGTCGAGACCGGGATCCAGGTTCGGCCTTTGATCGTCCAGCAGTTCGTCGGCCTTGAAGCCGTAGAAGCGGAGCAGCCAATCCGCCTGGTACAGCCTGTGTTCGCGCAGTAGCGGCGGCGGCGTGCCGATGGGCGGCAGAAGTCTGTCGGCGTTCAGCGGTATATAGGCCGAGTAGAACACGCGCTTCAGGTTGAAGCGGCCGTACAGTGCCTCTGCCAGCGTCAGAATGGTGCGGTCGTTCTCCGGCGTCGCGCCGACAATCATCTGGGTGGACTGGCCTGCGGGCGTGAAGCGCGGCGCGTTTCGGTATAGCGCCAGTGCCCGGTTGTTTTCCGTGATGCCGCCCGCGATGCGCTTCATCGGGCCCAGGATGTTTGCGCGGTTCTTCTCGGGCGCGAGCAGGCGAAGGCTCTCCTGCGACGGCAGTTCGATGTTGACGCTCATGCGGTCGGCAAAGAGGCCCATGCGCTCGATCAGAAGGGGATCCGCGCCGGGAATGGCTTTGGCGTGGATATAGCCGCCAAAGCGGTATTCTTCCCGCAGGATGCGGAGCGTTTCGATCATGAGCTCGCAGGTGTGGTCCGCGGTTCCCGTCACGGCGGAGCTAAGAAACAGCCCTTCGATGTAGTTTCTGCGGTAGAAGGCCATCGTGAGATCGGCCAGTTCCCGGGGTTTGAAGGTTGCTCTGGGCGTATCGTTGGAGCGGCGGTTGACGCAATAGGCACAGTCGTACCGGCAGGCGCTGGACATGAGTACCTTGAGAAGCGAAATGCAGCGTCCGTCGCCGGCAAAGCTGTGACAGATTCCGCAGGCCGCGGCGCTGCCCATGGACGAACCCCGTCCGGAGCGGTTGACACCGGAGGACGTACAGGCCACGTCATACTTGGCGGCGTCGGTCAAGAGTGTCAGCTTTTCCAGGGCTTCCATTGCTTTTTCTCCTCACTTCCGATAAACCGAACATGTGTTCTTATATGAATTATAGCAGACAAAACCGCAGTTTTTCAACCGAACACGGCATTAAATGTGGATCGAACAGGTGTTCAGTATTCGTACTCGAAGCTGGCGTCCGCTGATTCAAAGTCAAAGACCGCACGGCCGCCCTTTGTCAGGCGGTAGCGCGCGCTGCCCGAAAGGCATTCGCCCACGGCGCGCGCCATGCGACCGTCGACCGGCGCGCTGAGCGGCATGCGTTGGGATCGGTTAAAAATGGCGGTCAACATCCACTCGCCCTGCCGAACGACGACCCTTCCGTCCCGGTTTTCGACAACCTTTGCGCCCAGGTATGTGGCCAGCCGAAGTTCCCGGTAGGAAAACCGGATCACCGCCAACACACCCGTGAAGCGCGAAAAGGCATAGGGTACTTCCGCCACCGACAGCATGAGAGACCGCGGCTCGATCTGCGGCGGGAAGCAATGCGTCCAAAGGTATCGTCTGGGAAAAGAGCGCCCGGCATCGCCCTCGATGTACCCGGGCGCGCCGATGTAGGTTCTCTTTAGCCCGTCCACGATCAGTTGGCCGCGCACTTCATGCAGAAGGCTGACGACGCTGTGGCGGCACTCAAGGCCCGGGAGAAATCGAAAAGGGCCCATCACATCGGTCTTGGGCTGTGTCGGCGGGCCGAAAGACAGCGCGCCCCAAACCGAATGACCGCCGCCTTCGATGTCCACCACCAAGCCACCCATGCCCAGTCGGTTGGGGCCGATGCGGATTTCTGGGATGGCTGCGTGCACCTGAGCCTTCTCCGGCGGGTACTCGGCGGAAAATGCGACGCCGGGGGTGACCACCTGCACCGAGGCAAACGGGATTCCCAATCGGTCCTGGCCTTTTGCGGCGATGAAGGCGATGGTGTTTTTGCCCGTGCCTTGCTTAAAGTAATACCCCTCAAAGCGCCCCATCAACTTGAATGCCCTCCTGCGCGGGGCCGCTCAGAAGGCGGCCGTCATAGGCGAATCTCGAGCCGTGGCAGGGGCAGTCCCAACTGAGCTCATCCTGATTCCAGCTCAGTTCGCAGCCCAGATGCGGGCACCGGGTGGTGACCAGATATACCTTGCCCGCTGCGTCGCGGTACGCGCCCAGCTTTCGTCCGCCCGCGTCGACAACGCCGCCTCGCCCAGCGGGGAGCGCGTCAAGCGCCATCTCCGGCGGTGCGGCCGAAAGCACCAGACCTTTGACCGCCTGAGCGCCGTCTCTGGTAAGCTGCGGAAGCTCCGCGGTGGAGAATCGCTGCGGCCGGAACACCGCCGCGCACCGGTTGCGCTTGCCGGTGATGTCGTCGGCCAGGATCATCGCTGCGGCCATGGAAGAGGTCATGCCCCATTTCATGAAGCCGGTGGCGACATGCCACGACGGCCGGGAGCGCGCGTACCGCCCGATGAAGGGGATGCCGTCCAGCGTGATCGCGTCTTGCGCCGACCAGCGCGCAACTTCCCGGGCGCCGGGGAACATCACTGCCGCCGTTTCCAGAAGCGCGTCGTAGCGCCCCTGGATGTTCTCACCCGTCCTGTGGCTCTCGCCGCCCAGCAGCAGGGTTTTTCCGTGCATCCGGATGGAATGGCCGTCGTCGTCCATGCTGATGTACATGCCCGGCAGCTTGGGCGCATCTTCCAGCGCCACAACGTAGGAGCGTTCCTGATGAATCCGGGCAAAATAGTACCCGGGTTTGTTGATGAAGGGATAATGGGTCGCGAACACGATGTGCCGCGCGTGCACGGTGTGGTTTTCGGTATGGAGCGCATCCGCCTCAACCTTTTCCACCCTTGAATGCTCGTAGACCGTGAGCTTTTCGGAAACGGCCTTCAAAAACTTGAGGGGGTGAAACTGCGCCTGATCAGAGAACTTCACCGCGCCGGCCGCAGGGAAGGGCAGTTCTCCCGGCTGGACGAAGGTCGCGGGCAGCGAAAGGCTCCGGGCGGCAAGGTATTCCGCCTCCAGCGGCGCGGTCTCGCGGGTGCTGTAGAGGTACGAAGGCCGCTTCTCTAAGTCGCAGGAGATGTTTTCCTGTGCGATGATGCGCACAATTTCAGAGATGGCCGCCTGGTTGATCCGGGCGTACTGCTCCGCGCGCTCACGCCCGACCTGTTCAATCAGTCGCGCATATACGTGGCCGTGCTGCGATGTGATTTTGGCGGTGGTTCCTGCGGTCTGCCCGCTGCCGATCCGCTCCGCCTCCAGCACGGCCACGTCGACGCCGCGTTTCGCAAGAAGGTACGCGGTCAATATGCCCGCCATGCCGCCGCCGATCACCGCGACGTCAACGGAGATGTCCTTAGAAAGCCGCTGCCGCGCGGGGATTTTGCAGTTCGTCCAAATCGATTTCATTGCTGCCACCTCCGGCCGTAGTCTTCCCCGACAAAGCGGGAGAATGCGCCTAAAGGCGGCAGCCGGGATTTGCCATTTGGCCGAAGAGATGATATGATAATCAGAATGGAGGGTTGACGATGGAACGGCGGATGGTTTTTGATCAGGACCCGCTCGGATACGATCGGTACAGGCCCGGATACGCGGAGGAATTGTACGGCGAGATTTTCCGATATGCCGGGCTGAAGGCGTCAATGCGGGCGCTTGAAGTCGGCATCGGAACCGGCCTCGCCACGCCGCCTATTCTAAAAACCGGCTGCCGCGTGACCGCCGTAGAGCCTGGGGAGAACCTCGCGGACTACGCAAGATACAAGTTCCGTGCGCACTCCAATTTCGAGGTGGTCTGCTGCGATTTTGAAAACTATGAACCCGATGAGCGATACGACCTGGTCTACAGCGCGACGGCGTTTCACTGGATCCCGGAGGAAGCGGGTTTTCCGAAGGTGTACCGGCTTTTGAAGCCCGGTGGCGCGGTGGCACTTTTTTGGAACCGGCCGTTTGTCTCCCGGGTGGACGATCCGCTTCATATGGAGATTCAAAGCGTCTATCGGCGGTACGGGCTCTCGGACACGCCGCCTGCGGAGTTCTCTGAGAATGATTGTCGTAAAACCCTGAATGCGCTGGAGCGCCACGGCTTTTCGGACATCGAATTGAAGCTTTTTTACAGGACGCGCACCATGAACGCGGATGACTACGCCGGGCTTTTGTCAACGTATTCAGACCGAATGGCCATGGAAAAGGGCGCGCGACGGAAATTTGAGGATGGGATCGTGGCCGCCATCGAGGCCCACGGCGGCGTCCTCCGCATACACGACACGATGGATCTCTACCTGGCGCGCCGGGGTGGTTGACCGGGGAGAATCCGCGGTGGAGAGGTTTTTGTGGATGATCTGAAGTTTGTCATGACCTGGCACGACGCGGCGGACCCCTTTTGCCAGCTTTCGTGCGCGGTGCGGACCGCGCGGGTTTCGGCGGAATCCGTGCCATTCTATGTGATGGATAATAGGGTTCGCGCGCTATCCATGCTGCTTAGCCAGTTTTCCCGCCACGCGGTACGGGACTTTTCCTGGAGCAACGCACCTGCCCGTAGGGAAGAGGAGCGTCCGGATTTCACCATCTCATTCAGCCGCCGGGATGCCAGCGGGCGCATCCGCTGCGAGGTGATTCTGCGCGTCGATGACGAGCCCGGCCACATCTGCGCATTCTACGCGGACGCGCTGGAAGATGCGCAACTGGACAGAATCGCACGGCAGATGGATGGGCTGGATCTCTATTGACCTTTGTGCATCCGTTCGATTATCCTGAAAAATGCGCCCAGCCCACATGGCCGGACGCATTTTATTGGTTGAGTTTGCGTGGCTGAAAGGGTTTATCCGTCGAAAGAGGCTCAGGCGCGGGCGAGAAATGCTTCGAGCGCCCGGAGCGATTCGTAGAGGTCAGCCTTGCTGATGATCTCCCAGGGCGCGTGCATTGAAAGAACCGGCAGTCCCGCGTCCATCACTTCCATGCCATAGTGCGCGCACATGTAGGCAATGGTGCCGCCGCCACCCTGATCGACCTTGCCAAGCTCCGCCGTCTGAAATAAGACGCCCGCGCTTTCGAAGATGCGCAGTACCTTGGCGATGAATTCCGCGTTTGCGTCGTTGGTGTCGTATTTCCCGCGTGTGCCGGTGTACTTGTTGAGGCTGATGCCGCGGCCGAGGTAGGCCGCGTTTTTCTTTTCGAACGCCTCCGGGAACTTGGGGTCGAAGGCGGCGCTCACATCGCAGGAGAGCATCCGGCTGCGGGACAGCGCGCGGCGCACCGCGAGGCTCCCGCCGCCCTGAAGCGCGACGAGCTCCGCAACCGCGTTTTCAAAGGTGCGCGCCAGCATGCCGGTCGCGCCAACGCTGCCGATCTCCTCTTTGTCGGTGAGCAGCACACACAGTGTGCGCTCCGGCACCCCCTGAAAGCCGAGGAGCGCCTGTGCGGCCGCAAATGCGCAGCAGCGGTCGTCGTGGCCATAGCCTATGATCATGCTTGCGTCCAGACCGAAGTCTCTCGCGCGCCCGGCGGGCACCAGTTCCAGTTCGGCAGAGAGAAAATCCTTTTCTTCAAGGCTGTACTGATCCTTCAGAAGCTTAAGAATGAAGGCCTTTACGGGCTGCTTCTCATCGCCTGTCAGGGGCCGGGAGCCGACGATGACGTCCATCGCCTCGCCTTCAATCAGCGCGGTGGCCTTCTTTTCCATTTGATCCTTGGAGAGGTGGGCCAGAAGGTCTGATATGCCGAGAACCGGATCCTGGTCGGCTTCTCCCACCACAATAGAAACCGTCGTTCCGTCGGTTTTGACAGCTACGCCGTGCAGCGCCAGCGGCATGGACAGCCACTGATACTTCTTGATGCCGCCGTAGTAATGGGTATCCAGGCAGCAAAGCCCTTCTTCTTCATAGAGTGGGTTCTGCTTGATGTCAATGCGGGGGGAATCGATATGCGCGCCCAGAAGGTTCATGCCCTCCTGCAGCGGCGCTTTGCCGACATGGAACAGCGCGAGCGCCTTGCCCATGCTGAGGCAGATCAGTTTGTCGCCGGGTTCTGGCGGCTTTCCGGCGCGCACCGCGTCCTCAAGAGGCCGATATCCGGCGGCTACGGCCTCTTCAAATACTTTTGCGGCGCATTCGCGCTCGGTTTTGCCCGCGTCAAGAAAAGCGCGATACCGCGCGCTGAGCGCCTCCAGTTTTTCAAGGTCGGCCTGCGAATAGGTCAGCCAGGCGTTCTTAGCCTCCATGATATGCCTCCTAAATTCGTGAGATTCGCCCTCATAGTATCACCACATCGTGCGGTTTTGCAAGCGTTTTGCGCTGTTTTCCATGAAACGCTACGTTGCGCAGTACTTTAACGGAAGTACATTAATAAAATAAATTATAAAAAGACTATTAGAAAAACGAAGGCGATAGAGCACGCCTTTGTCCATAAAAATTTAGGCGCCTTGATTCAGACGTCCATAATCTGGCTATAAAGTTGAATGTTTTGTGTTCGATACTTTCGGGCTGAAATACCATCCTTTGGCTGACGATATAAAAGCCAATATAGATTGTTGTGGGAAGGAGGGACGCGATGAACCCGAAGCTTCGAACGGCACTTCTTTTAGCGGCGGCGCTTAGCATAGCCGTCGCGTTATACTATCCGATCACGCAGTTTTTTGAAAACAAGACCATAGACGACGAGATGGACGCACTGCGGCTGATGCGGATGCAGGGGGCAAAGACAGGCGTTCTCCCGAAAGTGGACATGCCCGGTACAGTCCAGGGCAGCGCGCTATCGGGTTTTCCGAGGGACGAAGAAACAGACCGAAGTAAGGAAAATCCAGACTCGGCGGTCTCCTTGGCAGAGAACGCCGACGCAGCGCAAGTCGAAACGCCCAGAGCGTTGGAAACGCCGAAGGCGCCGGAAGATGCACAATACACTGCCGAAAAACTGGAAGGGCAGTTGGGGAAAGAAGCCGATGCATTCGCCTCCATAGCGAAATCCGGGGATTTGATTGCCCCGGGTGCTTTGCCCATGCCCGGTGAGTCCGCGGTCACATCCGGAAGGACGGTGGAACCCGAAACGAGTGCTTTTTCCGCATCTCATCCTGTACAGCAACCTGAAGCGACGCCTTTTGTATTTGACGAGGACAGAATCCTTCCGGAATACAAACCGATGTACGAGGAAAATCCCGATCTGATCGGCTGGCTCAAGATCCCTGGAACCGTGATCGATTATCCGGTACTCCAACGGGAGGATGAGGCGTACTACCTCACGCGTGACTTCTACGGCCGCGACAATAAAAACGGGCAGCTTATTCTGGATGCCCAGTGCGACCCTTATACCCCGAGCGCGAATCTGGTTATCAGCGGCCACAACATGAAGAGCGGCAAGATGTTCGGCGCTCTGATGAACTATGCCAGCAGGAGTTTCGGGAAAACGCACTCGACCATCGAATTCGACACGCTGTTTGAGAAAGGCCAGTATAAACTGGTGGCAGCGTTCTATGCATGGGACTACGAGAAGTACAAGGATGGGTTCCAGTACAATGCGGACTTTCGGTACCGTATTGAAATGATCAAGTATCTGGAAGAACTCGGTCAGGTCAAGCTGTACGACACAGGCGTTGATGTCGAATTCGGCGATACAATCATTACGCTCTCCACGTGCAGCTATCAGACAGACGAAGGTCGGTTTGTGGTGGTAGCCAGGCGGATTCGCGAGGGAGAGAACCCCTGACCTGTACGGGCAAGGATCGGTTTGGCCCGAATCATCAAAAACAAAAATTGCTGGACGCTATTTGAAAAATCTGGTAAAATATAATTCTGTTCGGCCATTTTTGATTGAAAAGTCAACTAATGAGACTTACCGCGGTTAATACCCGGGCAGGCGAGAAGAACTTTGGAGGATGACGCATAAGGACGGACCGACGCGCTCGCAAACTGATATCCATACTCTTGGTTCTGATGATGCTCTTTTCACAGGCAGACTTCACGATGATTGCCTACTCTGTTGCCGAGGCACAGGAGGCAGATGGCGGTGAGACGCAGGCGCCTGTCCCCACGCCGGAGGCTGAGAAAAAATCCGGCGGCGAGCCCGAGGGCGAACCTTCTGGCACCGAGGAGAAATCTACGCCAAAGCCTACGGCAACCGAAACCACGGAGGCTCCTGCCTCCGAGCCCGCGGCGTCTGACAAGCCGACGGCCGAACCGACGCCGTCTGCCGAAGGGACCGCTGCGCCCGAGGAAACTGCGGGACCGGAAGAAACCGGCGTGCCGGAGGAAACTGCTGCGCCCGGGGAAACTGCGGGACCGGAAGAAACCGGTGAACCGGAAACGGCAGCACCCGAGGATCAGGAAGCGATCGATGGGCTTCTCTCCATGGGCTTTGTCGCCAAGAGTGAGGGCGGATTTACCGACCCGCTGGAAGCGGCAAAATTTGCGGCCGAATCGGATGGTTATGTGTTTGTCGCCTTCGCACAGATCGAGGAAGGCCAACATATGCCGGTAAAAACCGGCGAACCGTTTATTTACGACATTTATTACACCCTTTACCCCGGCCCGGTATACCAGCCCAGCGAAGCTACCCCGACGAGCGCCTATGAATCGTATGAAAATGCGTTCATCAGAATCAAAGCGCCGGAAAACATAAAGCTTTACAAGGATGGCAATTTGATCGCGCTCCCCGGGGAATACGCCGTTATTCCGTTGAGCGGCGAAACCGATAGCGCCAACATTCAAATCGTCGGCATCATGATTGACAACGGCATGGCTGCCGACAACACCGATTATGGGAAGATCGAGGTCTCCATAAACGCAAGCGTGACCCTTCCCAATGCCCAGACCGGTGAAGATGAGACCGTGCTCTTTGGTCATACGCTGGAGGACTCAAAGAACCAAACAATCGCCACCAACAACGCATCCACTGAATGGGATGTCAGGAAGACTGCAGACGGAAATGCCGCGGAAACCTCTGGAGACGGCGAAACCGTGACCTTCACCTACTATATCGAAGCAGGCAGGAAGGTTGGAAATGCCATTTCCGGCGTCGAGGCGGACTATAATGTCAACGGAACGCTGAACTTCGCCGATTTTAGAATTACTGACACCTTGCCCAGCTTTACAAACGCTGCGGGGGATTCTGTCGCATCGGTTTCCTCCAAGATCACGCTGGTGGGCGGCGGCGCGGAAGACTATGTGGTGGGAGCGCAAGGCGCCACGGAGTTGACCATCGACAAGTACAATGCGATCGCCCTTGAAACGAAGTTCCTCAACAATAACGTCGGTACTGCGGGGGCGAGGACGCCTTTCTACTCCAAGTACAAGGTCGAAGTCACGTACAACGTTTCTGATCTCACGCTGCCCTATGGGGATTCGTGCATCGGGGACGGCGATACCTTTTCGCTGACCAACAACGCCGCGCTGTACTATAAGCCGGTCGGGGAGAGTGGCTTCCGTTCACCTGCGCCCACGAGCAGCGCGGAGATCGTCTGGCAGAACGCAATTCTGCCGGCGACGATCAACGTCGAAAAGCACATCGTTTTCGACGATGCCAGCCTGCCCTATGGCGGAACCCTGCCCTTTGACGGCGAATGGACCACCGCGTTCCCAGGCCCGGCCGAGTTCGAACTGTACCTGGCCGATGATTGGGACACGGGGACGAACGAGCCCAAGGGTGGCGTCGCGCCGCTTCGGACGATTTCGTTGGACAGCAACAGCGACACCGACCACATCGTCACGCCGCTCGAGCCAGGGACCTACTACATCCGGGAGACGCGCGCTCCCCAGAACACCCAACTCAGCCCTCAACCGCAGCAGATCGTGCTGGAGAGTGGGGAGAGCGAGACGGTCTCGTTCCGCAACGAGCCCAATGTCGGTATTTTGACGCTCAGGAAAATGGGCATTAACCCCCAGACGGGGAATAGGGTGAACCTCGCGGGCGCCGTCTTTGCGCTTTCGAATGGTACGAACACCTATACCGGCACGTCCAACATCGATGGCACGGTGTATATCGTCGCGCCCGCGGGCACTTACACGCTCACCGAAACCAAGGCGCCCACGTCGCCTGTAAAGTACATTCCCATCGATCCGATGACAGGCGTGACCATCACCACAAATGAGACGACCGATCTGGGCATCATCGACAACGAAGTTTCTCTGGGCAACCTGATCGTCAATAAATACGCCGTGGGCTATACCGACGCCGGCGATGTGTACGACGTTGAGAGCGATTATGTGGAGCCGATTGCGAGCGTCACAGACTCCTCGAAGTTCTCTTTCCGGCTCTCCTGGGAGGATGAGAACGGGGAAGAGCAAAGCGAAGTGCTGCGGCTTAACGCGGGCAGTTCGTCAATTACCAGGGTCGGCCTGCCCCGCCTCGATGCGAACGGCAGCCCGATCCTGTACACGCTGGTCGAGCTTCCGATAGACCCGGCGGACGCCTCCTTCACCATTGACCCGAAGGTGGTCACTTTCTCCCTGGGCAACAAAAATGGAACCAAGGTCGCGGACTTCTTCAACCAGATGAAGGGCAGCCTTAAAATTAGTAAACGGCAGGAAGACCTTTCGGGCACAAGCAATCCTTCGGGCGTGGGCTTCACGCTGTACAAAAAAACCGGAGAAAACACCTACGAGGTGGCGGCCAAAGCGGACACCGGCGAAGGCGGCATCGCCGCGTTCAGCGGGCTTGCCATCTGCAACGACGCGGGCAACCTCATCGAGTATTACCTGGCGGAGGATGCTCCGGGTAATTACGAGGTGGACTTCACCGGAGACGACTCGGAGACACCCGTCACCATCGAAGGCGTTCAGGCGTGGCCGATTACGCTCGGTTTTTCCAAGGTAACAGACCTGACGGGAGAACCCGTTGTAAACTCGCTGAAAAAGGGCAGGCTCACGATCGTCAAAAAGAGCGCGGCGGACGATGCCTTCCTTGAAGGCGCAGTCTTTAATGTGTATTCGCTTGACGAGGACGGCTCGACCAAGATTTACGTCACCAACGGCGGAGAAAAGGATTTCACCACCGATGAAAACGGACAGATTGTGATCGACGGCCTGGATCTTGACGTCGAGTACTTTGCCATAGAGATCACCGCGCCGGAGGGCTTCCTTCTGAGCGGCTGGATCAACGCCGGTGAGGCGCCCGTTGAGGATCAGGCGAAGGCTTTCACGCTGGATACTCCCCTGGATAAGGAGACGCTGACGTTCACCAACAACCGCATGCCGGTTATTGAAATTACGAAGTACCTTCACGACCTGACGGCCACTGAAAACGAGGACACGGCCAAAGAGGGCGTGCGCTTTGAGGTCTATACGCTGACCGACTCCGTGAAAAAAACGTTTACGAAGGTGGACGGCGTGGACGCGCAGGTTACAGGCGCGGAAGGGAAGGCAGTCTTCGCGCTGCCCGCCGCGGGAACTTACTACCTCAAGGAAATTTTCCCGGAAGAGGCCATCACGCCGGAGATGGAGGCCGGGCTGTATTCCTCCTCCTTTACGGTGGGCGATGATGGTGGCTTCTATTATGGACCCATTGTGGTCGAGCTGAACGACATCAAGCAGGAAACCATCATCAACCATAAAAACGAGGGCGAGCTGACCGTCGCGAAGAAAGACGTCAAGTCGGGACGGAACATCACGAGCAATCCCGCGACATTCAAAGTCTCCGTCACGCCCGCAGACGCGGCGACCATCGGCCGCTTGGCGGCACTCGGCTTTACCGAAGGTGCCGGCGGCGTCTACACGTATACGCTCGTCACCGGCGACGACGGCAACGCCACCCTCGAAGGCCTTCCAATCTATGAGATGGAATCGGGTACAGCGATTTCTTACAGCATCGAAGAGACCGTCGCGCCCGAGGGATACTTCCTCTCGAATGGAGTAGAGACGGCTTCGTTCACAACGGCGGAAACCCGCGCCTTTGAGGCGGAGTTTGCCAATACGCCCCACGCCACCATCCGTGTTCGCAAGCTGGGCACCGATGCCTTTGAAAGCAAGGGACATCAGCGCACATGGACGCTGCCCGGCGCGGCGATGGACGCCTATAAGGTGACGGTGGTTGGTGGCGTCTATACGCTGACTTACGCGGGCTCCGACGTGACGGACGAAAACGGTTATGCCGAAATCGGCGGACTGGACGGGCTTGGAACGTACGTTGTATTCGAGCGCACCGCGCCGGAAGGATATGATCTCGACATCACCGGCACCAAGGAGCCGTTGACGGAAGGCTCTCTTGGGGGACGTTCCTACAGCGAATCGGAGTTTCTGGCACTCTTTGTCGCGCACAACGGCGCGTTGCTGTCGGACGGGAAGCCCGACGCGCACGCCTTTGCGGGCACCGCCAACGAGTATACCTTTAACCGGCTGATGAACTACCGGCCTTACGCCCAGTTCCGGCTGATTAAGCTTGATGCCAAGGACAAGCGCGAAGAAGATAAGGATACCTTGCTCAACCACGCCCAGTACGAGCTGTATTCCAGCCCGCTGGACGAGGCCTACAAAGATTGGTCTTTTGCCGATCTCCTGGCCGCGAATCGACTGACCAAAGAGGACTATACCTACGAGACCGGCACGGAGTTTGGCGCGGATGGTTCCTTTGTCACCAACCCGCAAAAATACGGCCTCGTCTACTGGCTGGTCGAGACCGCCGCGCCGTACGGATACGAGAACCCGGTTGACCATGTCGTCGGGCCGATCGTGCCCAGTGAGTCCGGGTGGGCAGGCACGCCGTACGGGAAGAACGGTCTCACCGGTGTTGAGGACACCAATGAACCATTGAACGGCGGCGGGGAGGACCCGCGGCGCTTCCTGCAGGTTGAGATCAACAAGATCGTGGTCGATGGCGAAAATTCGTGGAACATGCCGGGCGCGACCTTCAAGCTGTATCTGTCCAATGCGAACAGCGAGAAGATCAGGTTCCTCTCCACCATGACCACAGGCCTCGACATGGGCGATGCCCCGAATCCGGAGGCAGTCGCCGGGCGCGCGATTTCGCTGTCCTTCGACATGTCTGTGCTGTACAGCGATCCCGACTACAAGCCCTACATCGAAGTGGACGATGAAGATAACCCGACTTCATACCGGGCCACGTTCCTGCTGGAGGAGGTTGAATATCCCTCCAACGTGACGCCGGAGCGGCTTACGTGCGTCTTCACTGCCGGGACGGCCCCCGAGAGCGGTGTGAACGAGGTCGACGGCATCTACACACTCAACAAATACTATACCGGAATAAGATCAATTCGCAACCGGCTCGCGCAAAAGGTCCCTCTGACCGTGCGTAAACTGGGCAAAGACGCCGTGACCGAGGCTACTTATCCGCTTGGGCGCCGTCAGGATCGGCGTGTTTGAAGCCACTGGGAAGACCGAGTTGATGCACGCATTCACCGATGATTTCGGGTATGCCAGCTTTGTACTGGAGCCGGAGACGACCTATGTCATCAAGGAAACCTACACGGTTGAAGGGCATGAGAAGGATTCGACGGAGCACCGCATAACAACGGGGCTGTACGGTGCGGAGCCGATTGAAGTTGCCTTTACCAACGACACCTACCGCAACCTCACCATTATCAAGAAGGATGCGGTGGGCAATCCCGTCAGCGGCATTGTCTTCAACATTACCTACACCGGAGGGGATTCGATAAAGGACCCCAATGAAGCCCCGCTTTCCGGGCTGACCGTTGCGACCGATGCGGACGGTAAGGCAACGATACCGCTGCCGGCATGTCCGGCCGGAAAGACTTATCAGATCAACGAGGTTTCCGGTAACATCGGCGGAAGAGAATTGACCGCCACAGAGAAGAATTACTTCCTGATCGCCAACGGCGTTGCGGACGGGAAGGGGCAGTCTGCCAAGGTGTTTACCATCTCGAAGACCTACGGCAGCACCGCGGAATATAAGTTTGAAGCGTTCAACCCCGGCAAAGGATCGCTGGCGCTCACCAAGACCGACGATACCGGCGCGCCGATGGCGAACGTCGCCTTCATCGTGGAATTTGCGCCGTTCAAGGCGCTTAACGAGGCTTCGGCGAACGCCCCCTATGCCAGTGCAAAAAGCGGCGACTGGGTTGTCGCTTCGGGCGGAAGCGGTTGGGAAACCAATGCGGGCGGCAAGATCGTCTGGAGGACGGATGAGAACGGCCAGATTAACAAAGAAAATCTTCTGCCTGGCTGGTATCGGCTGACCGAAATCCTTCCGGATCACTATACTGCGCCGGCGGGCGGACTTACGAAAACCGTGAAGGTTTCGGGCGTCGGGCTTGGCGGCAATACGCCCGCTACGCTGAACATCGTCAACCCGCGCAAGGCATGGGTCAGCCTGACCAAGACCTTCAGGCAGGCGTATACCGGCCCGGTGGCGTTCACCTTCCATAAGAAGGCGGACGGCGCGGTGGCGGGCATACTGAACCTTAATTTCAGCGGCGAGACGTCTTTGACGGATGTCATTGAACTCGATCAGGGCAGCTACTACGTCACAGAGAGCGCCGGAGACTGGTACAGCCGCTACGCGCTGGGTACGGACGATCCCAGCACCACCCGGTGGCTGAAGGATTCGTACCTTGCCGGTTCTGTGAGCATTGCAAACGCCTTCGAAATCACGCTGACGGGCGACAATACGGCGGTTGATACCGCCGCCCGCGCCTATGTCTACAACGATCCAAGGTTTGCCGCGGTGAAGATTCAAAAGCACGACGACGTCGGCGGACCCGTGGAGGGAGCGGTGTTTGAAGTCTACTACAAGGACGCCGAAAACAACCCCGTCGCACTGCCTTCTTCTGCTGCGACGGATGAAAACGGTCTGGCGACGCTGACGGTTCAGCTCCCGTGGACGCGCGTCCGGGACAATGTGATTGATTACTTCCTGCGCGAGGTGTCCGCGCCCGCCCGCTACGAGTTGGCGGCAGATCTTGCATTGTCCGCGCTGACGCCCGGCGCCGTGATCGACCTGACCGGCAGCCCCATCATCGACAAGACGGGGTTGATCGTCGACCTGACCAAGTACGCGAGGAGAAAGTCCTACATCGCGAATCCGGAAGATTCTCTCCTGTCCGGCGCTGTGTTTGAGCTGTACCGGGTTAACGTCGCTACAAAGAACATCGAAGCCAGGGTCGCCACCGGCAGCACGGTGAACGGCGAACTGCGCTTTGGAAACCTGCCCCGGTTGACCGGTGATCTAAAGTACTATCTGCGAGAAGTTGGAGCGGATGGCTTTGTCGACGATGCGCTGGAGCTCTACGATGGGGAAACGCCCATTCAGCCCGAGACCATCGGAGGATACACGCTCTTCCCGGTGGCGAAGGACGGAGACGCGACACTCCAGGGCTACAATACGCCGCTGGGCTCCATCGCCGTGCTCAAATACAACTACAACGACCCGTTGAACCCCAACGACATGCCAAACAACGCATGGTTTAACATTTACGCCGGCGAAGAGGTCAACGAAGCCAACCGGGTTGGCCGCCTCGCGGTGGGGCAGTATCTGGCTGGATCGCCGGAATCGCTGGATGGCGGAAGCGTTGTGAAGGACAGCGCCAAGGGATACTATCGCGACGCCGGCCGCTACTATAGCAGCGTTATTCTGGGGGGCCTTACGCCCGGCACGTATACCGTCGTGGAGACGGATGCGCCCACCACCTTCCTCAAACCCTCCGGTACAACGGCTGGCGAGCCGTGGCATACAACCGGAACCGTCACCGTGGGTGACAACGGCGAAACCGAGGTGCTGTACTTTGCCAACGTGCGCGCTGGGTCGGTGAAACCCGCGGTCAAGAAATCGGTTCACTCGGTCAATGGCGTTGCAGCCGACGCTTCGACGAAGGTTCCGAGCCTGCAGGATGGCACGCAGACCGTTGTCTTCAAGATCGCGGACATCGCGTCCACCGCAGCAAACCCGATCAAGCTGCCCGTGGACAAGATCGAGGTGTTGGACGATAAGCTCGCCTTTGCTGGAAACGGCGGGTCGCCCGTGGTCGCCCATTACATGAACCATCAGACCATCGGCGCGGCCGGGTATATGGATGCGCAGGTTGCGCCGATTCCTACCGGGGATGCCGCGAAGGTTCAGGCCGAGGTCTACGGCGTTGTGGACGGCTTGGTTGATGCGGTGCCTTTCGCCACCGTCGACATCACCGGTGTGGACAAGGACGTCTTCTTCCCGGCGGAAACCTACAATGGTTTCAAGGTCGTCTACAAGGCGGAGGGCAGCGGCGCGGTTCTTCAGCCCGGCATCACGCTTGGCCCGATCTATGCCGAAATGACCTTTGTGCAGGGCAGTGATCCGGACCTGGTGCTGGCAAGAGCCATCAAAAACACTGTCGATCTCAACCTCAGCTACAGCCTCGGCACCAGCCAGTACAGCCATTCCGCCTCCGCCAACGCCTCGGTGGATGTGGAGATAAACAACGCGCTGCCCAAGGCGACGCTGACCAAGACCGCCACCAAGCCGCGCGAAACCGGCTATGAGCAGTCGACCGGCGACAGCCTGCAGCCCGGCGACACCGTGCGCTATATTCTGACGCTCACCAATACCTCCAGCCTGCCGATTCCGGACCCGGTCCTGGTGGACAGACTTCCGGAGATGGTCAACGTAGACCTGTCCAGCGAAGCGAGCTTCAGGTTCGAGACACTGCCCTCTGGCCTCAAGGCGGCGAGCACCGGAATCCATACCGACGCAGGCATCAACTACCTGTACAGCGGCATGACAGGCGCTCTCAACCCCGGAGAGTCCGTGGTGATGCGCATCGAAGGCACCGTGCGCTTCAATGCGGTCCTGGCCAGCATTGCATCCATTGAGAACACGGCCTTCGCGACATCAGCCCACAGGCTCCGACTGAACAAGGAGAACCCCTACGGCACGCCCTTCACCGACAACAGCGGCGTTCTTCCGGCGACCGGGCTTGACGGCAGCATGCTGGGCGGCACGGCCGGAGAGACCTACATGGCGATTTCCGCTTCGACGAGCGTCGGGTTTACGCAGGGGAACAAGCTCTCCATCAGCAAACTGGTCGCCGCCGATGTCAGCGGACTTGGCAATTTTGTCTCCAGCAACGAGTACGCGATTGCCAGCGTCCGGGATCCGGATGGCGACGGCGAGGGCGAGATCCTCTACAAGATCGTGATCTCGAACGGGGACGGCAGCGTCAAGAAAAACGTCCGCATGGTCGACAGGCTGCCCACCTTTAACGACGTCGGCATGAACGGCTCTTCGAGGCTGTCCCGGTGGCCGATCACGTTCGGCAATATCGTAAGCGTCGTAGACGGAAGCGGCAATGGGGTAGGGTATACGCTCTATTCGACCACGGAATCGTTGAGCAAAGCCCAGCTCGAGTCGGCAGAGCAGTTTGGGCCCACTGGCTGGAGCACCGGCGCGGGCGCCGATGCGAAGGCGTTTCTGCTGGACTTCGGCAGCTACAACCTTGCGTCCGGTGGAAAGATTATCATCACCTACCGGGCTTGGGCGCCGGATGCCTCGGTGGGCGCTTCCACACTGGAGGACTACTACTTTGAGGCTTCGGTCAACGACGCGGGCGCTGCCGCGAACACTTACAATACGGTCGTCAGCAGACCCGCGAAGGTCGTGCTGATGCCCGAATCGGTCAGCGCGGGCAACCGCGTGTGGATCGACCAAAACGGTAATGGCATCCAGGACGGCGAAAACATCGACGACCCGGACGGCGTTACGGGCGAACCTTCCTACATGGGCGACATGAAGGTGACACTGCTCAAGTATTATAACAGCGACACCGTCGCGTCGGTCGCGGGCCACGCGGATCTTGCGGACGGCTTCTACCGCTTCGACGGGCTGACGCCCGCGGTCATCGCCGGGGACGAGCGCGAGGCTTACAACGAGGACGGCGTCATCAACAGTAAGCTCAAAGGAAGCATCCGCGTTTCCTACCAGATCAAGGTGGAAAACATCCCGGACGGCTATGTGGTCACCATGCCCTATGCCACGTCTCGGGAAGCGGACAGCAACTTCAAAAAATCCGGCAGCGCCTACGTCAGTGAGAAATTCATTCTGACGTCCGGACGGGAGGACCTGACCTTCGACTTGGGCCTGTGCCGCATCCGAGATCTTGAGATGCAGAAAAAGGGCAGCAATGCGCTGCCGCTGGAAAATGTCGGATTCAGCATTTACGGGCCTTTCACACAGGAAGAACTGGACGGCGGCGTGGAAGTGGGCGTGGACAACCTGGTCGTTTCGGGCATCAACACCCTCGAAAACGGAAAGGCGACCTTTGCGAGCAGCGCGGATGCCTACCTCAACTACTACTCGAACTATGTGGTGGTCGAGACGACGCCTGCCTCGAGCTATGACGCTTCCTCGCTCACGGCGAGCGGCGGCAGCCCCTCCGTGGTCGCCGGCGGCTACGAGGTTACCGGCACGCCGATCGACGGCAAAAACTACTTCGTGCTGCCTGCCAAGTCCGATTCGGGAGAAACCCCGGATTCCAGGAAGGACAGCGTGACGGTTACCAACCAGTATGTGGCAAAGGGCTCCACGACGATTTCCGGCGTGAAGACGCTGAACGGACGCGACATCATCAAGGGTGAGTTCACCTTCCGGCTGGACGATGTCACCGATCCGGAAAACCCGGTGATGGTGACCACCGAGCAAAACGGCGACGCGGACGACGCGGACAGCATCTCCTTCACCCTCGATTACGTGATGGACGGCACGCGCAGCGACGTCGGCACCCACGTGTACGAGCTGTACGAGGTACCCGGCAGCTACCCGGATACCCATACCTACTCTGGCAAACGGTACACGATCACCGTAACCGTGGAACCCGGAGTCGGGGAAGACGGCAAGCCCAACGGGATGCTGAGCGTCCAGAAGACGGTATCGCCTGACGGCGCGATCGAGTTTGTCAATGACTTCCGCGATGAGGCAACGCTGACGCTTACCGGCACGAAGACGCTGATCGGCGTGAGCGGCGATGGGTCGCTGGGTTCCAGAACCCTTGCGGCGGGCGAGTTTGCCTTCGGGCTATACCCGCTCCTCGGCGAAGCGCCGGACTGGGCGGTGGGCGAGCGGATCGACCTCTCATTTAGCGACGCGGACGGGACCATCACCTTCGACGGCTTCCCTGCCTACGACCAGGTGGACTTCGGCAAGACCTTCCACTACCTCGTGGCCGAGGAACCCACCTTGGGCGCTTACGGACGGCTGCCCGGCCACACCTACGAAGCGAAGCGCTACCTCGTCAGCGTCGTGGTGGGCTATGCGGACGGCAAACTGACCGTGACGCCTTCGGTGGACGTATACGGCGAGGCGCACACCGAGTCGAATGAGCCGCTGGCGTTTGTCAACACCTATGACGCGGAGGCTTCTGTCACCTTCTCAGGCTCGAAGAACCTGACCGGCCGCGAGCTTAATGACGGAAAGTTCACCTTCACGCTGAAGGATGTGACCGACCCCGAAAATCCCGTGACGCTGGAACAGGCAGCCAACGCGGATGGCGGGTACGCTTTCGGCTCTCTCACCTACGGTGAGGAGCACATCGGCCAGACCTTCCGCTATACGATCACCGAGGACATTCCGGAGGAAGCCGAGCTGGTCGGCGGCGGATACTTCTACGAAGGGTATTACTACGACGCCACCGTGCACACGATTGTGGTGACGGTGGGCTACGAAACGGACGGCTCGCTGACGCTGAAGGTTGCCGGCGATAATGGCGAAGCATTGGAGACGGAAGCCTTCGATTTCGAGAACAGTTACAAGGCGGTCGGCAGCTTCACGCCGGAAGGCACGTAGACGCTCACGGGACGCGAC
>JAEZTD010000275.1 GCA_023443705.1 Bacillota bacterium
GCGCTACGCCGTGCGCATATCGGCGGACGGCGCGGGCTTTCTGTTCATCAACAACTTTCAGGACCACGCGGAGATGGCCGAGAAGCGGGACGAAACGGTGATTCTGAACCTGCCCGGCGGCGAAGCGGCGTTTCGCGGCCTTTCGCTGCCTGCGGGGGAAAACTGCGCGCTGCCGTTCAACCTTTCCATCGGCGGCGTCACGCTGCGACTGGCCCACGCCCAGCCCCTTCATCTGATCGAAGCAAATGGCGTTTTGAACGCGTTCTTTTTTGTGCCGGAAGGCATGGCGCCGTGCTACGTGTTGCCGGCGCAAACCGAAATTGAAATCGAAGCCGGAACCGTCCGGAAGGGCGAGTACGTGACGGTGGAAGGGGAACTCCCGCGGTTTACCGCAATAGAGGGCGGCGCGCGCGTGCGCTTCATCACGCTCGGCAGGCAGGACAGCCTTCGGTTCTGCCCCGCCGAAGTCGATGACCGCGCGGTCGTCTTTCTGACGGACGGCGCGGTGCTGCCGGGTTCGGATGGCCTTAGGATTCAGAGCGAGGAGAACAGCCTGCGTCTCGGCGTATTCCCGGCGGGTGCCTTTGCGCCGGAAGGGGCCGCTCTGGAGGGTTCGGACGGGGCATTTGAAGTCTATCGCCTCGAACGCGCGCCCCGCGAAATCAAGCCGAGAATTGTACAAGTTGGGCCAACACGCTATACCGTCGAGATTCCCGAATGGGAAGCGACGGGCGTGAAGGATGCGCTCCTCAGGATTCGCTACCACGGCGACATCGGACAGGCGTTTATCGATGGGGAGATGGTCTCCGACAACTTTTCAAACGGCGCTAATTGGGACATCGGCCTTTCGGAACTGCGTGAGCGGCTGGAGCGCAGTGCGCTGACGGTGCTCGTGACCCCCATCCGGACGGGGGTTGTGCAGGCGGAGTCTACCATGGCAGGCCGGCGCGAGGAACTGACCAACTCCGCGGGCGCGCTGGACGAAGCGCGCGTCGTGCCCATCTATGAGTGGCGGCTGACGCGCTGAGCATGGCCGCGTTCGGTCAGGCGATTATGAACCGCTAAACCCTCCTTGGGCTGCAGTTCAACCGCAAACGAAGCCGTTTTTGTTCACAAAAAGGCGGGCGAACGATGTGTTCGCCCGTCTTTTCGTGTTGCGCCGAAGTTTTTTCTGTCTCTGTCGGTACATCCCATTGACACAATAGGATGGGTATGATATAGTAGCGCCATCATAGGGAATCGTTACCACATGTTCCGACACTACCGACGGTGCATATGGGGAGGACTCGTCCATGGGCCATCGACCGACCATTCGCGACGTGGCACGGGCGGCGGGTGTGTCAACGACGACCATATCCCGTTACCTGAACAAGGCCGGCTATGTCGGTGCGGATGCGCTCGTGCGCATTGAGGAAGCCATCCGCGAAACCGGCTACGCGCCGAGCATGATGGCGCGAGGGCTAAAGGCCCTCAAAAGCAGCTTGATCGTACTTATCGTTCCCGACATTTGCAACCCGTTTTATTCAAAGATGGCCAAAACGGTGCAGCGCATGGCGCTTCAGCGCGGTTTTGGCGTTGTTTTGCTTGATTCGGACGAGCGAGAGGATCGAGAAGCGGAAGGGGTTCTTTTCGCGGCGCAGATGTACGCGGCGGGGATCATGCTGGCATCGATCAACTCCTGCAGCCATGTGGCGCCGCTGGTGAAGGAACACAAGCTGGCGGCGGTGGGGCTCAGTTCCTACGACCTGCCGCAGGATTTTGACATTGTGACTGTCCACAAAAACGGCGGCACAAACCTGGCGGTCAGCCATCTGGTGGCGCTGGGGCATCGGGACATCGTGTTTGCGGGCGGCCGACCGTCCAGCGGCATCGCCACAGGGCGGCGCGAGGGCTTCGAGCGCCAGATGCGGCTGGAGGGATTGCAACTGACGCCGGACTCGGTATACGAGACGGGCTTTTCGCAGGAGGACGGGTATCGGGCGGGCCTGAAAATCGCGGTGCGCGAAACGCTGCCTACCGCCATCTGCTGCGCAAACGACCTCAACGCCTTCGGCGTCATCAACGCGCTGGGCGACCATGGCATCCGGGTGCCGGAGGACGTGTCTGTCACAGGCATGGACGACGTGCCCTATGCCTCCATCTCAAAACCGCGCCTCACCACCATCACCAACGACGGCGCGCTGTTTGCTGAAGTCGCGTTTGAAATGCTGATGGCCCGGATCGGCGGCATAGCCTCGCCGCCCCGCCATTTTGAGGTACCCAACGTACTGATCACCCGGGAGTCCACCGCGCCCCCGAGGGTTGGGGCGCCCCCCAGATGACGCCGAAGGCGCGCCCTTCGACTTCATACATTATTCTGTGGGAGGTATTCCGATGAAAAAGGTGTTTGCCCTCTTCCTGGTGCTGGCTCTGATGCTCGGCCTCATGGCGACCGCTTCGGCGGAGACGGATCCGGTCAAGGTATGCATCGTCTTCTCGGGTCTGCTCGGCGACAAGTCCTACAATGACTCCTGCTACGCGGGCGCGCAGAAGGCTGTGGAGGACTTCGGCGTGGAACTCAAGACGCTGGAGGGCACCGAGGCGACCGAATGGGAAGCCAACTTTCTCTACGCCGCCGAGGCTGGGTATGACCTGGTCATCTGCTCCTCCTCGAACTTCGAAGAATACATGAAGGAGCATTGCGCCAATTACCCGGACGTGAAGTTCGCCATCATCGACACCAACGTGCCGGGCGACAACATCGTTTCGATCAGCTTCGCGCAGAACCAGGGCTCCTTCCTGGCGGGCGCGGCTGCGGCCATGTTCACCACCCGGACCGACGTCCCCGGCATCAACGACAAGAAAATCATCGGCTGGGTCGGCGGCATGGACATCCCGGTGTTGCACGACTTCTACACCGGCTTTGAGCAGGGCGCGAAGTACGTCGAACCCGACATCGAGATTCTGCAGTCCTTCGCCGGCACCTGGAATGACCCGCTTAAGGGCAAGGAACTGACCCTCAGCGCCTACGATCTCGGCGCGGACGTTGTGATGAACGTGGCCTCCGGCACCGGCAACGGCGTGCTCGAAGGCGCGAAGGAAGCCGGCCGCTACGCCATCGGCGTCGACCTCAACCAGGACGGCGACCAGCCCGGCAGCGTTCTGACCTCCATGCTCAAGCGCGTTGACACCGCCTGCTACCTCTTGATCCAGTCGGTCGTCGAGGGCACCTTTGCCGGCGGCTCTACCGAATACCTCGACATCACCAAGGGCGGCGTCAGCCTGACGGACTTCTCCGTCATCAAGGAAGCGCTTGGCGACAAGTTCCCCTCGGACATCCCCGAGAAGATCGCGGAGCTCGAGGCGAAGGTCGTCTCCGGCGAAATCGTCGTGGCCAACTACGAAGGCTTCGGCCCCGCCAAGTAACCTTGTAGCAGCCATCGTGCGCGCCGCGCCGCAGCGCGGCGCGCACCACCCGTGGAAATTCGGTTGCGGGGGGAGTGCACGCATTTGAAACCCATTATAGAAATGCAATCGATCATGAAGTGCTTCGGCGAGGTGCAGGCGGTCAGAGGCGCCTGCTTCGACCTGATGCCCGGCGAGATCCATTCGCTCATCGGTGAAAACGGCGCGGGCAAGTCGACGATGATGAAGCTGCTCTACGGCATGTACCCGCTGGACGGAGGGCAAATCCTGCTGGAGGGGGAGCCGGCGAAGAAGCTCACGCCCAAAATCGCCATCGAAAAGGGCGTCGGTATGGTGCATCAGGAGTTCATGCTGGTGCCGGAGCTGACGGTACTCGAGAACATCATCCTCGGCTTCGAGCCCAGAAAGGGCATAACCATCGATGAAAAGAGCGCTCGGGCCATGGTGCAGGGCTACATCGACCGGTATGGCATGGACGTCCAGATGGGCAAGCGCATTTCCCAGATCTCGGTGGGCGAAGCGCAGCGCGTTGAGATAATCAAGATCCTGACGCGGGGCGCGAAGGTTTTGATCCTGGACGAACCCACCGCCGTCCTGACGCCTCAGGAGGCTCAGCGGCTTTTCCACATCCTCGAGAACTTGAGAAAAGCCGGAAAATCCATTGTATTCATCTCCCACCGGCTGGGCGAGGTGCTTCAGATCTCCGACCGGATGACCGTCATGCGGCAGGGCGAAACGGTTGGCACCATCACCCGTGAGGATGCGAGCTACGAAAAGCTCGCCCGGATGATGATCGGCCGCGAGGTGTTCCTGAACGTCGAGCGACAGCCCAACGCGCCGGGGGAGACCGTACTCAGCGTGGACAACCTGTGGACCTCCGGTGAAAAAGAGCTTTCGAAGATTCGTGGGCTTTCGCTGTCCGTGCGCGCGGGCGAGATCGTCGGCATCGCGGGCATCGACGGCAACGGCCAGTCGGAGCTGATCGAAGCGATTGCGGGGCTTCGGAAAGTCGAGCGTGGCAGCGTGCGCCTCCTGAACCGGGACGTGACCAACAAGAGCCCGAAGCGCATCCGTGCGGCAGGGCTTGCACACATTCCCGAGGACAGAAACCTGCGCGGCCTCAACCGAAGAATGACCATCTATGAGAACCTCGCGGTGGCGCAGATCGACCAGAAGCCCTTCACCCGGGGCGGTGTCATCAACCGGCGGGCGATGATGGAGCGGGCAAAACGGCTTGCCGAGCGGTACGACATCCGGCCGCCGCAGCCCACGCTGCCTACGAGCTCGCTGTCCGGCGGCAACGCCCAGAAGGTGGTTGTCGCCCGCGAGGTGGAGATCGGTGCGAAGCTTCTGATTGCGTCCCAGCCCACCCGCGGCGTGGACATCGGCGCGATTGAGTCCATCGAGGCGGTTCTTCAAAAGGTCAAAGCCTCGGGCATCGGGGTACTCCTGGTTTCGGCGGACCTTCGGGAGATCCTGTCGCTGTCCGATCGGATTCTCGTCATGTACGAAGGGCGCATCACCGGCGAGGTGGAGGCCGCGAGCGCAACCGAGGACAACCTGGGCCTACTGATGATGGGCGGCGAGGCCCGAAAGGAGGCGGCCATTCCGTGAAGCGGTGGAACGAATCCGGCGCGGGCATCCTGCGCATCCTGCTGATTCTGACCGTTGCGATGGCGGTCGGCGCAGGGGTAATCCTGCTGATCGGCGAGAATCCGCTGGAGGCCTATTCCGCACTGATGAAGGGGGCTTTCTCCGGCAAGCGAAACTTCGGAACGACGCTTGCGAACTTTACGCCGCTCCTTCTGACCGGCATGGCCTTTGCGGTGGCGTCCAAGGCCGGTGCGTTCAACGTCGGCGTCGAGGGCGAGGTATTCCTGGGCGGCATCGCGGCCGCGTGGGTGGGCATCAACGTGAAGGGGCTGCCGGCCTTCCCGCATATCGTCCTGTGCTTTGCCGCGGCGATGGCGGCGGGTGCCGTGTGGGCGATTATCCCCGCGGTACTCAAAGCCTACTATAAAGTCAGCGAGGTCTGCGTGACGATCCTGATGAACTACGTGGCGCTGTTCATTACGTCGTACCTCGTCACCGGCCCCATGAGCGCGGGTGTCGCCAACGCCCAGTCGCTGCCGGTTCTCGTCACGCTGACTCAGTTCATGAAGCCCTCCAGCGTCAACATGGGGCTCTTCATCGCGCTGGCGCTGTCCATGGGCCTGATCCTGATGATGAGTTCCACGCGACTCGGCTACAAGATCCGCATGGTGGGTACGAACCCTATGTTTGCGGAGTACGCCGGCATCGACCCAAAGAGCATCCTGATCCGGACGATGATGATCTCCGGCGCCATTGGCGGCATTGCCGGGTGCATCGAAATCCTGGGTGTGCACGGCTACTTCCTGAACAATTTCGCGGCGAACCTGGGTTCGAACGGCATGCTGGCGGCGTTGATCGTCAAAAACGACATGCGTCTGGTGCCTTTCATGGCGCTGTTCCTGGCGGTTTTGAAGTCCGGCGCGATGGGCATGCAGCAGACCACCGGCGTACCCAAGTCCATCGTCGATACGATCACGGCGCTGTTCAT
>JAEZTD010000293.1 GCA_023443705.1 Bacillota bacterium
TTGTAATGGCTGCCGATGAACTGGTTGTTCAACAATATCCCGCCGGCGAGCGCGTCCCCATAGCCCTCATACCGCTCCACACAGTCGGGCAGCATGTAGTTGGCGTCCGCCGCCCGCACGAGCACCCCCTCCGGATGGATGCGGAGCGGAAGAATGTGGTGGATGAGCGCGCCAAAGCCTTTGAGACGCAAGCCCTGCGGCCTTGTTTCCACCGTATAGCGCGCGTCCTTTTGAAGCCCCGCGACCGGCAGGCGGTCATATCCAGGGGACGCGTGCGCCTTTGTCTGGAAAAAGCCCACAAGCGCCTCCTCCCCTTCCCGCTGCAGGCTTTCCCACGCGATCTGGTTCTCCCTGCCCGTGGGGATCCTGTAAAATTTCCCGTATTGCAGGGTCTTCCTATGCCGCTTGTAATAGGCGATCTGCGCCTTGACCTCCCGGCGCTCCACAGGCGATAAATACTGCAAATCCAGCTCATACCCCAGACAGCCAAAGCAGGCCGCATGAAAGCGCGTGGAGAGCGGCGTTGCCCGCAGCGTCTGCTGGTGCGGCGCACTTGAAACATGCGCGCCCATCGTGGAGGGCGGATACAGGTAGGAAAGCCCGCCCTGAATAGATAGCCGTTCAATCGGATCCGTATCGTCCGAGGCCCAGATCTGCGGCGCAAAGCAGAGCATGCCAAGATCAAAGCGGTTGCCGCCCGAAGAGCACATTTCAAGCAATATCTCCGGCTGGTCGTCGAAGATGCGGTGCAGCACCTCGTAGAGCCCCAACACATACCGGTGGAAGAACTCCCCCTGGTGTTGCACATGCGGGGAATAGCAATCCGTCATGTGCCGGTTCATGTCCCACTTCACATAGGAGATTTGGCCTTCCTCCAGTATGCCGCGCACATTTTTAACGATATAGTCCCGCACCTCGGGGTTGCAAAGATCAAGATGCAACTGGTTCCTGCCCCGCGCGGGCTCCCGCTCCGGTATCCGTACCGCCCAGTTCGGATGGGCCCGGAAACAATCGCTGTCCTCATTAACGCATTCCGGCTCAAACCACAGGCCAAACTGCAACCCCATGCGCCGGATACGCTGTGCAAAAGGGCCGATGCCCTGCGGCAGCTTTTTGCGGTTAACGGTATAGTCCCCCAAGCCCGCCGTATCGCTGTCCCTTTTCCCAAACCAGCCGTCGTCAAGCACAAACAGCTCGACGCCGAGCTTTTTTGCCCGCCGCGCAAGGCCGAGAAGCTTTCTCTGGTTGAATTGAAAAAAGTGCGCCTCCCAGTTGTTAAGGAGCACCGGGCGCTCCTGTTCCTTCCACGGTCCGCGCACGATGTGGTTCCCGACAAACGCATGGAACTTTTGGCTCATGCCGTTGAAGCCGCTGTCTGAAAACGTCAGCACGGCCTCCGGCGTATGGAATTCCTCCCCCTGCCGGAGCGTCCACAAAAAGCAATGCGGGCTGATGCCAGTCATGACGCGCACGGTATCGCCCGCGCTCAACTCTACCGCGGAATAATGGTTGCCGCTGTACACCAGGTTAAAGCCGTACACGCGCCCCCAATGCTCGTTTGCGCCCTCTTCATAGAGCAAAAATCCGGGGTTGTGCCTGTTGCTTGAAGCGCCTGTGGTGCTTTCGTTAACGAACTTGCCATACTGGAGCGGCCTATCGTGCCGGTGCGCTTCCTTGATCCACCCGCCGTCAAACGTCGTCATCACATAATTGCGGTTGGGGAGGTCGAGCATCATGCTCATCAGCCGCCGGATGGTGAGCGCTTTTTCATTGTTGTTCTTTAGTACGCAGCGGCGGGTAATGACGTCGGTCCTCGGAAACACGGTGTAATAAAGTGTGAGCGCTACGTTTAGGTGCGCGTCCTCCAATGTGATCACAAGGGTTTCACAGTCCTCCGCCCCGCCGCAAGCGCCTGGCAAGCCCTCCGGCGTTACCGGACCGGGCAGGATAGAAAAGCCTTTGTAGGTAAAGTCCGCGGTGAACGTGCCGTCGGGCATGATGAGCTCCGCGGGAGAATGCCGGAAATCTCCTTTCCCGATGCCGCTCCATTCCAACAGCAGCGTATCGAGCGAGTAAGTAGGGTCTTTTAAACTGTACAGCACGGTGCTGCCGGTATATGCCGTGCGCTTTAAGAGCAGCGGCTCGATGTTTCCTTCCTTAAGCCGCTCTCCATAATGAATATGCTCCACATGCCCAAAGTCCGTGACGCGGAACCAATAGCTTGTGTGATCCGTATTTAGGCGGAATACGCCGTTTTCCTGTGTAATGCAGTTCATAGCGCTGCCTCATTGTAGAGAAGCACCGCTTCATAAGGACGGAGGGTTCCGGTATACGCACCGTCCCCGTAGTTGGAAAGCGCCTGCTTGCCGCGGTAGTCCGCTTCTATCGTATTTTTCGACCAGTTCAGAAGCACCGTGTACGCCTTGCCGCCAAGCGTGCGGCGGTAGGCAAACAGCGCCTTTGTGATCGCAAGCACGGAAAACTCCCCGTAGAGCAGCACTTCATCGTTTGCGCGCAGGGCGATGAGCTTTTTGCAGAAGCTGCGGATAGACGCTTCATCCCCCATCTGCTGCGCCATATTGATCTTCTGGTAATTGGCGTTGAGCTTGATCCACGGCGTGCCCGTGGTGAACCCCGCGTTATTCGTATCGTCCCACTGTACGGGCGTGCGGGCGTTGTCGCGGCTGGTGCGCTGCATCATCTTCCAGCGGTAGCCGCGCGGCAAACGGAGCTTTGTGGCCAGCCGGTAGACATTGTGGCTTTCCACATCCTTGATATCGTCCATGGAGGCAAAATCAAAGTTCGTCATGCCGATTTCCTGCCCCTGATATAAAAACGGCGTGCCGCGCAATGTCAGCAGCATGGTCAAGAGAAGCTTTGCGCTTTCCTTCCAGTACGCTTGATCATCCCCAAAGCGGGAAACGCTGCGGGGCTGATCGTGGTTTTCAAGATAATTGGCGTTCCAGTCGAGCGCAT
>JAEZTD010000300.1 GCA_023443705.1 Bacillota bacterium
GCATTGTGCATGGAGGATACCTTTACCGACTGCCCGACCTACGAGCAGGCGTTCTGGATCGGCGACGCCCAGATCAGTTCGTTCATCAACGGCTGGGTGTGCGGCGACTACGAGTTCCTGCGGCACAACATCGAGATCGGCGCGACCGCCGTCCAAAACACGCCGATGATGAACGCGCTGACCCCGACCGACTGGAACACATCCATCCCGATGTGGGCGTTCAACTGGATCACCGCGATAGAGGAGTACGAGCGCATGACGCGGGACGGCTCGCTCTCGTCCGGGCTCTATCCGACCATCCGGAAGGTCATGGCGTATTACATCGGCTTCATGGATGCGCGGGGCGGCCTTTTGATCAACGGCTGGAACATGTTGGACTGGGCGGCCCTCGACATCCACAACAACTGCGTGGTCACCGGACAGCAGGCGCTTTTCGCGTATTGCCTGGACTACGCGGCGGGCCTCGCGGAGGCGGCGGGCTATTCCGAAGATGCCGTGCTGTTCCGGGATAAAGCGTTGTCGCTGCGCCGGTACATCGACGAGGTGCTGTGGCGCGAGGACGTGTGCGCCTTTGCCGACGGGTGGACGCCCGATTACGGGCTTTCAAAGACCGTCAGCACCCAGACCAATACGCTGCTCACGCTGTTTGACGGCATCTTGGACCCGGAGAAGAAGCGCATCACACTCGGCTACATCGAACGCGAACCGGAAGCGTTCATTCGGGCCGGTTCGCCGTTTTTCCTGTTCTATGTGTACGAGGTGCTGGTTGCACAGGGTCGGCTGAAGGATGTGCTGGAAGACATCAAGCTGCGCTGGGGAGAGATGCTGCGCTATGACTGCAAGACCTGTTGGGAGGTATTCCCCGGATTTTACGAGGTCAGCCGCACGCGCAGTTACTGCCACTCATGGTCCGCGGCGCCGACATACTTCATCCATCGTTACGCGATGGGCGTGGAACGCGCGGCGGACGGCTTCGACGAGATTAGGCTGCACCCGGTCGATGTGAACCTGGGTTGGTTCGAAGGCTCGATCCCCACCCGTCACGGACGCATTGACGTGCGCTGGAGCCGCGAGGGTGGGAAAAGGCGCTATCATCTCCGCGTACCGGCGGCGATCCGCGTGCACGCGGAGCGTATGGCTGCCTGCGAACTGACGATTGCGCGCATCTGATCGCGGACAAGAGCCCGAACCGCAAAACCGCCCGCGCCGAAAAGCGGCTCGGGCGGTTTTGCGCCGGGGGGAATCTCGTCCGAGGGTTAGTCGATCCGCTCCAGCGTCATCACGCACCACGGCTCGAAGGAGATCTTGTCCGAAAGCGTGGTAATCTTTTCGCACAGCTTTTCGCAGTTCCATGCGTCGTAGGCGGTCAGCTTGTAGCGAATGCCCTCTCGCGGCGCGGTCCATTCAGCCACCCACAGGTGCTTGCCGGGCAATTTGCGGCGGGAGAAGATTAAATAGAAGTCGTAGCCTTTGCGCAGCGCGTAGTAGTTGCAGGCGTCCGAATTGACGAAATCCCGCTGCATTTCCTCAAAGGGGCAGCGCTCGATGATCTCCCGGAGGTACTTCAGCCGCTTCGGGCTTTCGCCGATCAGGTCACCGCCATAGGCCCAGAAAATGTCCCGGTTGTTGTCCCGGATGAACGCCTCGCCGTGGGTGGCGTAGCCTCCCGCCATCGCGCTGCGCCAGTGGCGCTCAAGTTCTATTTCGCCCGTGGTGTTGCCCCAGTCGTCGGGTGTGTTGCCCTCGTACTGGTACTCGTCGTTGATGACGGGTTTTTGATAACGCGCCTGAAGCTCAATCATGGTGGTGTAGGTGTCCGGGTGCTGGTAGCTGACATGGCTCATCCAGGGGCGGTCGGGGTAGATGCGCCCAAAGGGAATGTTGTGGCAGGAGACGGGGTGGCCGGAAGGGTCGCGGGCCTTGATAAACTCGCCGATCACGTCCCAGTCCCGGACGTCGTAGCCCACCCGCAGCGTCTTCTTGTCGGGTAGCATCTTGATGTCGTACTCGTTGGCGAGGCTCCACCACACGTTTTTGAAAGATGCGATGCGGGCGATCAGGTACTTGAGGTATGCGAGGGCCTGATCTTCGTCCATGCCGGTATCGATGGCCCAATGGCCGAAGTCGTAGGGGTGGAAGAGGATGGTGTCGGCGATGATGCCGCGCGCGTCCAGTTCCCGAAGCCTGTCCTCATATTCCCGGAAGAACGCCGGGTTGGGGCGGGTGAAGTCAAACGCGCCGGGCGTACCCTCAAAGGGGTAGCAGGGCGGCTCGTAGCTGACGTCGATGGCGCCGTAGCCGCCGGTGTAGTGCTTGGGGAAGAAGAGCATGCGGATTTTGTTGAAGCCGAAGGTTTCAAAGCTGTCCAGCGTCTTTTTGCGCACCTCCGCGGGCCTGTGGTGCCACACATAGGCGGTGGTGCCCATCACGAAGGCGCGCGCGCCGTCGTGATGGCGGAAGTGCATACCACGAACCTCCACAGGGCCATGGTTTTCTGGAGCGGCGGGCATTGCGGTAAAGGCGGCGGTGCGCTTGTCGAGGGCCGGAAGGTTCGAGCGCGTGGTGAGCGTAAAGACGCCCTCGGACTTGGGCATGTACCGGAGGACAAACCGGTCGCTGCCGTCGTAGAAGCCGTCCAGCCGCTTCTCGCCGTCCGGCCCGGTGACGACAGCTTTTAGCGTAACCTGTGTAAACGGGTTCTCAATTCCGGAAACGTCGGCGCTCAGCGTCCACTCAAAAATCTCGTACCTTCTTACGGTGTTCATTGGGCTCCTCCTTGTTTCTTCGCAATGTACAAAAGGGCCTGAGTCCGCGCCACTCACCGTCCACGGCTTCATGTTCGAGGACGCCTCCTTGTTGCCGAGAAACCGGGCAATACTGCGTGCGCTTTTAGAACATTATATCACAATACACAATCCTATTTCCGCAAGTTGTTCCGCAGCTTCATCGGCTCCGCCGCTATTAAGACCTGAGCGCAGGAAAATTCCGGGAAGCCGGGGGCGTTGAAAGAAGGAGGCGCCTTCCGGCTACCGGGCAGGTTCT
>JAEZTD010000302.1 GCA_023443705.1 Bacillota bacterium
CGTCAGACACGTACTGGGCGTGGTAGTAGTCGCTGCTCAAAAAGATGTGGTCTACCGCCAGCGCCCGGAGGCGCTCGAAGAGCGCGTCGTCCGGCCACGCGCCCCAGAAGCCGTTGGTTGCGACGGATGTCGCGAAGCCCTTCGCTTTCGCACGGGCGAGGCCGTCTCGGATCAGGTCGTAGTAGAGGAATGGTTCACCGCCGCTGAAGCCGATGTATTTCAGGCCGTCAATTCCCGCTGCCTGGTCGATGACGTCGGCCATCAGGCGCGCGTCCATGAAGCTCCTCTTTTCGGGCGAGCAGGAAAAGCAGCAGATATCGCACGTGGCGTTGCACTTGTCGGTCACCACCAGGCACAATCCGTTGACTGTCATTTGATCTCCGCCTTTCCTGGCAGTTGCATCGCCCGGGCCGTGGAGGACTCCAGCAGCCCGGGCGCGGCACATGCCGTGGGGTCTCAAGGTCAGGTGGTCACAAAGTAGGTCTTCGCAAAGATGGAGGCGGTGGTCACGAAATAGGTCTTCGCAAAGATGGAACCGCCGCCAGTCGCGCCTTCCAGTTCCGCGGCAGTCAGTTCCGTGTTGTTGTTGATGTCTTCGACGGTGAAGCTGAAGCCGTTATCCTTGGCCAGGGATACGACCTCTTCCGGGTTCTTGGCATTGGCGAACTTGGAGGCGAACTCGGGATCGGCGATAATCTTCTCCTTGAATTCCTTAACGCCCATGATGATCTCTCCTTTCGTCGTTCGGGTTCGTTCACAGGAACACTCGAGTTTTCCCGACAAGAAAATATTACCAGTTTCGGAGAGTGAGAAAAATCACCCATCCGGGTGAATAAAGGGTGACGCGCGGGTGAAATTCGACAAAATCCGCTGTAACCCTAATCACCCTCACCGGGGGTTCGAATCAAGTCGTAGCGGGAATTGATCGAAAGCTTGGCGTACAGCTTTTTGAGGATGCTCTTGACGGTATTTTCGCTGATGTAGAGCCGCTGCGCGATTTCCCGGTTGCTGGCGCCTTTGCGAAGGCATGCGACGATCTCGGTTTCTCGCCTGGTGAGCGTCTGGCCCTGCACGTCTGCCGGTTCCGGCGCGTCTATTGGTTCCGGCGCGCCCGAAGCCTGGCCGCTATACCGGCTTTGATCGCTGAGTGGATCGATCCGGCATAGCGCCGAAGCGCAGCGCGCATCTTCCTGCGCGCCCGGCAGCGATCGGATCCAGTGCCGGAGGGGCACGAAAGGAGCGTACAGCCCTTCCGGCTCGGCTGCGTCCAGGGCTTCGTCGAGCGCCTTCAGCGCGCTGTCCGGAAGACCCGCCCGGTCGTAGGCGTACGAGAGGCCCAGCTTGCAAAGGAGGCTTGACAAAAGGCCTCTCTCCTCCGGCTCGGCATCCTCCTCCATGCAGTAGCTGATGTATTCGGCATAGCGGCGCTCAAACAGAAGGGTGAGCCGCCTGAGCTGCAAGAGTTCGCGCCGGGCGGGCGCGTACAGGCGGCGCGAAACCTCCGCCTCGTCCAAAAGCCAGGGTTCGACGCGCTCCGGGTGGCCCTCCAGTATCGCGATCGAATACGCGCACAGATCGAGCGTAGCGTCCAGCCGGGACGCGCACTCCCGTTCCAGCGCGAGGCGGGCATCGGAGAGCAGCGAGTGCGCGCCTTCGGAGTCTCCCAAAAAACATCTGAGCCGCGCCAGCGTGCAGCAGGCTGTGATCCAAACGCCGGGATTGCCCGCGCCGCGCGCGTTGCGGATGGCGGCGTGCAGATAAATCTCCGACTCGGTGAAGTTTCCGCGCAGGAACTGCAGTTCCGCGAACAGAAGATGTGACGCGCCTGCGAACAGATCGCCGCGCTCGCTGCCCGGTCCCGCGAAGTCCTTCCACAGTGCGCAGCGCTGGTTCAGCCCGCTTGAGGAAGGCGGCAACGCCCAGAGAAGCGAGGTCACGCCGTAGCTGACGTCAAAACAATCGGAGAGCGCCGCAAGACCGGGTTTATCATCCAGCATGAGAAGCCGCGCGTGCAGCCGCTCCGGCGCGCAGTGCCTGAGCGCGCCGTAAAGCCCGGTGAATTCGTCCGGAATACGCGCCAAGGCGTCGATTTCCCGGAGAATTTCCGCATAGAGCGCGCCTTCGTCCATTAGCGCCGCGTAGCGCGCCAGCGCCATGAGCGTCGTCAGCGCCGGGGGCGCTTCTTTCGCTTCGCGTGTGCGCCGGAACGAATCGAACAGCCGCCGGATCAAACCGGCCGATACGCCGATGTCCTGAAAGCGCGTCAGGCAGCAAAGTACCCTTAGGCAGGCCGCGTCGTCTCCGGCCAGATCGTAATGGTGGAGCGCCCGGTCGAACCGGCCGTTTTGCTCGTGCCAGAGCGCTTTTCGCGCGCATATTTCGGCGTGGCGGCCGGCGCTCAGCCGCGGGAGGATGCGCTTTTGCACCGTCCTGCGCAGTACGGGGTGCAGCCGGTACCGCCGCTTGGCCGGGAAAGGAGATATGAACATGGAGCAGTCAATCATGTTCTGAAGGATGCTTCGGGCGGTTTCGCCGGACTCCGCGTCAAAGGCCAGAAAAAAGTCGGCTTCCTCCAGGGTAAAATCAGCCTGGTCGGAGAGGTAGCATAGAAGCGCCCAGGAAGGACGCGGCATCTGCTCCAGCGCGGTCTGTTCAAACGCACGGAGAAACGGGTCATCGTAGTCGTCCGGCCTGACAAGCGAAAGGGTCGGGTTTGCGCAGCGGCACATCATCAAAAACTGCACCGCCGCCAGCCAGCCCTCCGAGTAGCTGTAGGCAAAGTCGGCCTCCTCTTCGGTGAGTTCCATCTGCCCGAGGCTGAACTTTCGAACGATCTCCTGACGGCTGAGCGCCAGCGTCTCCATCGTGATCCGGTTGACAAGGCCGTTTAGGAGCAGCTCGTCGTTCAGAGGAAAGGCGCGGGTGGTGATCGGAACGATAAAGAGGTTCCGGATGCCGCGCTTGACGACCGTCGTCAGCAGTTTGATGACCGCGTCCGGCGCGTTCTGGAAATCCTCCAGAACCATCACCGAGGGGATTGAAGCGCGCATGTGGGATTCGATGGCATCCGCCGCATTACGGCAGCCTTGGTCGTCGCGCAGGTCGCAGCACTTGAGGGCGTCGGCCAGTGCCGGGTATGCGTAGCGCAGCGCCTCGCAGAGATCTTCCCACAATGTATCGGGCGCCTGTCCGGTCACGCGGTGCCAGAGCACTTTTGCGTTTGTGCGCTCGAGAAAGCAGCGTACGGCCGACACCTGTCCGTAGCCGGATGGCGCGGCGACGATGGTCAGCGGGTGTTTGAAAATGGCGTTGAGCGCGGCCATCAGTTCCCGGCCCGGATAGAATGCGTCCGTATCAAAGATCTGACGGTCAATACCCTCCGCGCTTGAAATTGGAAAACTCTGCATAAGGCCTCCTTTGTAACCGGACAGACGCGATCCGCCGGCATTTGGCCGAAGGAGGGACTCCGGTTCGGCCATCGAACATTCCCACACGCAAATCGCGATCCTCACTTTTCCGGATGGAAATTTTGCCGCGACGCACGCCCTGTGGGCAAGGTTCAATATATAGAAGAATCACGGCGGTTTTGGCGTGACAGCTTGAATGCAAGGTGAACAAATGCTATACTAAAATTTGAATGCTTTAGATGGTGAACGAGGTCACTATCCAAGTTCAGTATAATGTATTTTTCTGGAAATTTCAATAGTTGCGAGGAAATATGAACAAGACAAAGCCGGACAAAAGGAAGGAACAGGGCGCCGAAACCAAGAAAAGGCTGTACGAAATCGCGGAACGGTTGTTTTCGAGCCGAGAGCATATCGACGTCAGCGTCGAGGACATCACCAGCGAGGCCGGGATCACCAAGGGCGCTTTTTATGTGCATTTTGAGTCCAAGGATGCGCTGATCGCACGGCTCATTGCCGATCATGCCGCCCGCGCCGATATGAACTACCGAGGCTTTCTGGAGGGTCTGCCCGCCGATCTTCCCGCGCCTGCGGTGCTCCTTGCCCTGACCGAAAAGATTGCCGACGTGCTGACCAATACGATCGGCCGTAAAAACATGAAGGCGGTTTACCAAATGCTGCTGGCCGGAACCGTGGAAACACAGGCGGTCAAGGGCTACGGCAGGGAGCTTTACGCGCTGTTTCAGGGCGTGTTGGAGAAGGGAATCCTGCGCGGGGAGATTAAAAGCGCACTGACGGCTGAGATGCTTGCCCGGCATCTCGTCATGGCCATCCGGGGTATCTGCTATGAGTGGTGCATTCAAAACGAAGGCCTTGACCTAAAAAAGCAGGCTGTGGCGCATATTCGCCTGCTGACCGAGGGGCTGGGAAAAAATGCCGGGGACTAGCGCTTTCTGGAGCGCGCATTTTCCTGCGACCCTCCGGCAGCCTGTTGAGAGCTGAATCGGGCCGGTTGCGGGTACCATGTCTTGGTGGAAAAAGAAAACGCCCTCAGTGCGTACTGGGAGCGCTTTCCGTTCCCGGCGTACATTTCGCCGGGGGAGTTGGAACCATAAGTCTGCCGGCTTGCGGCTCGTTGCCGCGTTCGGGGGTGGATCATGATTGCCGCCCCTGGCCTTGCATCAACACTTTGACGACCAGCTTTTTGGAGAACTCCGCTCCTTTGCCGGGGCAGTCCGGCGCGTGCGGCTCGCCGGGAAAGAGGATCAGAAAATCGCCCGGCGTCAGCGCGAAACGGGCGCCTCGGGTGCTTTCGAAAAATTCGATGTCCCGGGCATCGTCGTATGGGGTGGAAGGGCCAACTCCGCCCTCCGGCGCGCACCGGATGTCCTCGCGGCCGTCAAGCAGAATCTGGATGTCGGCGTAGCGCCTGTGCGCCTCCCAGCGCGGCGTGCGGCCGGTCAGGTCGGCCTCGCGAACGAAGCCGTAAACGGTCTCCCCGTCGATCCTCACTTCACCCGATAAAAACGAATCGAGCGTCCGGCCGGACAGGAACCGGATCGCGGTTTCGAAGCTTGGGCTTAGCGCGGCATACCGGGATAGAAAGTCATACCGGTCAAAAATCATCGGATAATCCCCTCTTCTGGCGGTGGGTCGGCTATTGAATCAGCGCGGGAAGCCTGGCGGCCGTTTCGATGAGCAGGTCCGCGTATCGCTTGGTTTCGGCGTCGCTGAAGCGGGGCGACGGGCCGGAAACTGAAAGGGCCGCCACCACTTCGTTCTGGCAGTTGCGAATCGGCGCCGCGACGCATTTGATGCCGAACTCGTGCTCCATGTTGTCCACCGCGTAGCCTCGGCTCCGGATCAGGCTCAACTCCTCCATAAGCCGCACCGGATCGGTGATGGTGTGATCTGTATACCGCTTGAGTCCCTGCTTGATCACGCCATCGATGAATTCCTGACTCTGATAGGCGAGCAGCGCCTTGCCGATGCCTGTGCAGTAAGTGGAAGCGCGTATGCCGACGACGTTCCGTCCGCCCATATGGCTGACGGGATAGATGGCGTCGATGTAAATAACGTTATTGCCTAGCAACTCCGCCAGATAAACTGTTTCATCCGTCTTGGCTGCGATTTGCTCGGCGTATGGGCGGATCAGCTGGCGAATGTCGTTGTGCTGGTAAAACTGGTTGCTGAAAACAAGAACTTTCGCACCCAGACGGTAGCGGTTTGTTTGAGGGTTCCGCTCGACATAGCCGCACATTTCGTAGGTGGACAGAACGTTGTGCACGCTGCTCTTGAGCATGCCTGTCTTTTCGCTCAGCTCTGTGACCCCCAGATCACCCGCTACGCCGACGAAGCAGTCCAGCAGCTTGAGCGCCTTAAACAGGGATTTTACCTTAGGATCTTCCTGCGCCGCAATCATATTGGCCTCCGATGTATGTTGTTCATCAATAATGCACGTTTCTGATTATAACAGATGTGACTACAGCGCGCAAGCGATGTTTTTTGACTATGTTGTCGATATGCGCAGCATTTGGACTATTGACAAAGGGTTATTGTTGTGATAGAGTAAACCATACAATGAATACAGTTCATCAATGATGAACAAAAAGGAGGGTGTGGTTATGGCGGCTCCTGTTGTGCGGTCGCTCGTCATGCGCCAATGCCCGACGAGGATGTGCCACGCCTCCACGCTGCTCAAGCGAACGGACGGGCATGTGCTGGTCGCTTGGTTCGGCGGCAGCGTCGAAGGAAATGACGACGTGGGAATCTACCTTGCGAGGGGGATATCGGGTGGCTTCGGCCTGCCGCGCCTGGTCGCACAGTCTGCAGAGCCTCATTGGAATCCCGTCTTGTTCCAGTTGGACGCGGATACGATTGCGCTCTTCTATAAAGTTGGCCGCAAGATCAGCCGCTGGCGCACGATGGTCCGCCTGTCCACAGACGGCGGGGAAACCTTCTCCGCGGAAGCGGAACTGGTACCGGGGGACGAGGGCGGGCGCGGTCCGGTCCGGGCAAAACCCATCCGGCTTTCAAGCGGTGCGATCGCGGCGCCGGCCTCCGTCGAAGACGGTCCGTGGCGCGCCTTCGTGGACAGGTCGGAAGACGGCAGGCGCTGGGAGCGCTCCAACCTGATCGGAGTCGACCATTACGCCGGGGACGGCCACGAGGGCGGCACACACAGCGATATTCCAGTCAGCGAACAGTCCTTTGGCGGGCGCGGCGTCATTCAGCCCACCCTCTGGGAGAGTTCGCCAGGCGTGGTGCACGCGATGATGCGTTCCTCCGAAGGGCGCATCTATCGGGCGGACTCCCGGGACGACGCGCGCAGTTTCTCGGCGGCCTATGCGACGGAGCTTTCCAACAACAACAGCGGCATCGACGTGGCGCGTCTGCATGACGGGCGGTTGGCGCTCCTTCACAATCCGGTCGGGAACAACTGGGGGCCTCGCACACCCATGCGCCTTTCCATTTCGAGCGACAACGGGGCGAGCTTTCAGACGCTGATGGACCTGGACTCGGGCGAAGGAGAATTCTCCTACCCGGCCATCCTCTCGGACGGCGCTCGCGTCTACTTAAGTTATACATATAAACGAGAGAACATCGCTTATTGGGAAATCGACATCAATGGGGAGAAATGACATGAAAAACAAATTTCCCGGCGGCGTCTGGCCCGTCATGCTGACGCCGTTCACCGATCGGGATACGGTGGACAAGCCCGCGCTGGCCGCGCTGACCAACTGGTACATCGATCAGGGTGTGAACGGGCTGTTTGCGGTGTGCCAATCCAGCGAAATGTTCTATCTGTCGCTGGAGGAGCGCGTCGAGACGGCGACAGCGGTGGTGCGCGCCGCCGCAGGGCGCGTTCCGGTCATCGCGTCGGGGCATGTGTCGGACGCGATGGAGGATCAGATCGCGGAGCTGAGCGCGATGGCGCAGACCGGCGTTCAGGCGCTGATCTTCATCACCAACCGCATGGCGGGCGCGGACGAACCGGATGAAGCGTGGCGCGAGCGCACCCAAACGCTGATGGACGCTCTTCCTTCGGAGATGCCGCTCGGCCTTTACGAATGCCCTTTCCCATACAAACGCCTCGTTTCCAACGAAAACCTGGCTTGGGCTGCCGGGACAGGGCGGTTCCTCTTCATGAAGGACACCTGCTGCGACGCGGCGCTCCTCCGGGAGCGGGTCGAGATCATGGCGGGTACCCCCATGAAGCTGTACAATGCCAATTCCACGACGCTGCTGGATTCATTGAAGTCCGGCGCCGCCGGGTATTCCGGCGTGATGGCCAACTTCCACCCGGCGCTGTACGCCTGGCTGTGCGCGCACCCGCAAGACCCGGAGGCCGTGCGCGTCAGCGACTTTCTGTCCATCGCGTCGCTGATCGAGCGCCAGTGTTACCCTGTCAACGCGAAGTACCATCTGAGCGCGGTCGAAGGACTGCCGATGACCATCCGCTGCCGCACAAGGGATGCGGGCGAGTTGATCGAAGCCTTCCGCGCGGAGGTCGAGGCGCTTCACAGGATGGCGCAATCCACGAAGAATTTTAAGGCCGAGGCCTTGAAATAATCATCCACTTGGGAGGAATAGGAAATGAAAAAGGCACTGTCACTCGCATGCTTGCTGGCTTTGCTCCTGGGTTGCTTCGCCCCGTCGGCGCTCGCAGAGCAGCCGGTCAGCTTCAGCTTCTGGGGCGGCTGGACCGGTCCGGATGCCGACACGATGAAGGGAATCGTTGAGAAGTACATGGCGGAGAACCCCAACGTCACGATCAATTTTGAAACCCAGCAGTGGACGCCGCTGTTCACCAAGTTCCTGACGGACGCCTCCACCGGCAATGCGCCCCAGGTCATGGCGATGCGCCCGATGGACATGGGACAGTTCATCGAAATGGGCCTGATGGATGACAGCTTTGCCGCGAGCATCGGCGTCGACCCCAAGAACTACTCCGACGCCGCCTGGCAGGGCACGATGTACAAGGGCATGCAGTATGCGATTCCGCTGGATCAGCACATGCACGGCCTGTACTACAACGAAGATATGCTCAAGGCCGCCGGCATCGAGAATCCTCCCGCCACCGGCGAGGAGCTCATCGAGGCAGCCCGCAAGCTGACCATTGACAAGAATGGCAAGAACTCCACCGAAGAAGGCTTCGACAAAGACAACATCGTCCAGTACGGCTTCAGCTTCAACATGAACCACCACGTCGGCTTCCAGATGAGCGCGCTGATCGCCCAGCAGGGCGGCACGCCCTTCACCGGCGAGATGACTGAGGTTCCGTTTGACTCGGAGCAGGCCGTGAAGGCGCTGAGCTTCCTGCAGGATCTGGTGATCAAGTACGGCGTGTGCCCGGTGGGCGACAAGACGCCGGTTGCCAGCTTCACCGCCGGCAGCGTGGCGATGTTCGTGGACGGCCCGTGGCAGATGCCCTCGCTGGAGGCCACCGACCTCAATTGGAAGACCGCGCCTTACCCGACCGTTTTTGGCCAGCAGGCCGCGTGGGGCAACGAGCACATCCTGACGTTCCCGAAGAGCACCATGGACGACGCCCAGAAGCAGGCCGTGAAGGACTTCATCCTGTGGATGGATCAGAATTCGGGCGAGTGGGCCAAGTCCGGCCAGATCCCGGCCAGCACCAGTGGCCAGGCGATCGCCGCTACGCTGCCCGGCCGTCAGGCGTTCATCGACAGCATGAGCAGCATGTATCTGCTGCCTGCCAGCCCCAAGTCGGCGGAGCTGTTTGGCTCTTCGGCCACTTCTCCGTTCGTGGTCGCCGCGCAGTCGCTGCTCCTAGATGGCAATGATCCCGCCGCCGTCGTTGAGCAGCTCAAGAGCGACATGAACGCCATTTTGTCCATGCCGTAAACCGTAAAACCCGTGCTCCGGGCCGTCCTCTGTCGGCTCGGCCCGGAGCGCAGTTCAGGCTTCTATTTGGAGCGCCGGCCGGGACCGGCGCGCAAAACCATTTGTGGGGCGTGATGATATGCGAAGGCACCAGACCGGCAAGGCGCTTCTATTCATGGCGCCTTACATGGTAATCTTCTTAATCTTCCGGCTCATTCCGAGCTTCGCGAGCATCTACATCAGCATGACCAAGTGGAGCATCGTGGGTTCCCCGGTGTTCATCGGGCTGAAGAACTTCCAGGCGCTGCTCAAGGATCCGAACTTTTACGCGGCGCTGGTCAACAACGGATATTTTCTCGCGATCATCCTGCCGACTCTGATCGTTTTGAGTCTCTTGATCGCCGTCGCGCTCAACGAGCCCATCCCCGGCCGGAATGCGGTGCGCACCATCGCGGTGATACCGTACGTGCTGATTCCCGCGGTCGTGGGTATCCTGTGGAACTGGATGTACGACGCCAATTTTGGCATCATCAATTACGCGCTGTCGCTGCTCAACCTTCCAAAGGTGGGCTTTTTGATCGACAAGAATTTCGCGCTGCCCGCGGTCTCCGCCGTGATCATATGGTCGTACCTCGGGTATAACATGATCCTGTACCTGGCGGGGCTCCAGGGCATCCCTGCCGAGGTCTACGAAGCCGCCCAGATCGACGGCGCGAGCCGCTTCAAGACGCTGACCCGGATTACGCTGCCGCTTCTGTCCCGCACGACCTCCCTCATCATCACGCTCACTTTGATCAACGTGGTTCAGGTGTATGACCAGGTGGTCGTCATGACCGGCGGCGGGCCGTCCAAGTCCACCATGACGCTGATCCAGTACCAGTTCATCTCCGGCTTCGAACGCCAGCAACTGGGCTACGGCTCGGCGATTGGCGTCGTGATCCTGCTGATTCTGATCCTGCTGGTTCGGCTGCAGGGACTGGTGTTCCGGTCCAGGGAGGAGGTGGGCTGAATGAAAAAGAGCAAGGCCGCGCGCGGGCTTCAATACCTTCTGATGCTCGCGATCGCGCTGGTATTTCTGTTCCCGGTGATGTGGGCGCTGCTCTCGTCACTCAAGACCGAGCAGAACGTGGTGGCTTACCCTCCCCAGATGTTGCCCTCGCCGATCGTGTTTCAAAACTACCTGACGGTGTTGTCGCGGTATCCGTTCACAAACTGGATGGTGAACAGCCTGGCCGTCACGCTCGGTTCCACGCTGCTCGTGCTTGCCATCAGCTCTCTGGCCGCGTATCCCTTCGCGCGCATGGATTTCCGCTTCAAAAAGCCGTTGTTTGCGCTGATCACCGCCATGATGCTGATCCCGATTCAGGGGTACATGATACCGCTGTTCAAGATGCTCAGCTCGATGGGCATGCGCCAGACGCCGGAGTTGTCCAGCCTGTCGCTGATTCTGACCGCGGGCGCGAACATTACGAGTCTATTCATTCTGACGTCGTTTTTCAAGGACCTCCCGCTGAGCCTTGAGGAGGCCGCCGAGATCGACGGTTGCTCCGAAGCCCGCTTCTTCGCGGTGATCCTGTTGCCGCTTTCCAAGGCGGCGCTGTCCTCGGTGGCGATCCTGACCTTCATCACCAACTGGAATTCTTTCCTTTGGCCGTCCATCATGCTGTCGGGCGATAAAAATCTGACGCTGCCCGTGGGCATGGCGCGCTACTTCGGCGCGGCGACCAACGACGCGGCCTTCCGCTACGGGCCGTCGCTGGCGGCGGCGTGCATGGCGGTATTGCCGACGGTCATCGTATTTCTGGCGTTGCAGCGCTACTTTGTCGAGGGTATCGCGAGCAGCGGCATCAAGGGATGACGCTTTGCGGGCGGCCTTGGGGGAACGACCCCGACTCCGCTCATTACACCCTTTTCGGCGGCGAGCGGCACCTGACCTGAACCCATACCCCTTATCGATAGAACGCCTTGATGTATTCCTCCACATCCACCCTCGTCCCGGTAAACGGGCCGGGGGTTTCCATTTTCAACGACACCAGCGCGGCGGCGGTGGTGAGCGCCTGCTCGATGGGCTGGGTGAGGCGCTCGGTGATGTAGGCGGAAAAACAGGTGTCGCCCCGGCCCGTGCGCCCGGACAGGTTGCGCGGAACGAGCGGCTCGGCGTAGAACCGTTCGCCGTCGTACACGATCGCCTCGGTGTTGTGCGTGATCATGACTTCTTTCGCACCCCAGCCGAAGAGGACCTTCGCGGCTTCGTGCCGGTCGGTCAGGCCGGTCATGATCTCGGCCTCGGCGGCGTCTGTTTTCAGAAAGCGGATCATCGGAAGGTACTTCGCCTTCTCCGGCCAGTCGTGGAAGGCCATGATGCCCTCGCTGCCTTCGGCGCAGCGCAGCATACACTGCACGTCCAGCGCGCACATCGCCCGGCCCGACGCCCACTCGATGATGTCGCCGCCGAAGTCTCCGCGCATGAGCCCCGCGATGTGGATGATGGACGCTTTCGCGTCGGGCATCTCCGTCAGCCGATACGGCTCGATCCGGCTGATCGCGCGGCAGGTGCGCTTTTCCTTGTCCGGTGTATGGTAGACGTTCTCAATGGACGTGCAGCGGGGGCTGGAAAGCGGGATCACGTCCACGTTTGCCGCGCGCGAAAAAAGCGCCGCCAGATCCACCTCGCCGAGGTTCGCCTTGGGCAAGACGCAGGTCCGGTGCCCAAGTGCCGACGCCGCAAAGCCCGACGCCACCACAGCGCCGCCCACCTCGCGAATCGCATGGCCAGTGTGGTCCACGTTGAGGTCCAGCGATACCTGGCCTAGAATCAGCGAATCATATGGTTGCATCCGAAACATCCCTCCTATGTGCTCTCCCGGACAACCAGCCCCGTGGGCACCTTGCGCACGCGGCTGTCCAGCGTGGGTTCTTCGATCTGCAGGAGCAGTTCCCGAATGGCGATCCGCCCCATCTCAAAAGGCCCGGCCTTGACGGTGGTCAGCGGCGGCCAGACGCCCTTCGCGAGCTCAATATCGTCGAACCCGGCCACCGCGATGTCCTTGGGCACGTTCAGTCCCGCCTGGTTGAGCGCCCGCAGCGCGCCGATGGCAAGGCTGTCGGACGAGGCAAAGATGGCCGAGGGCGGGTTTCCGGTCTTCAAAAGTTCGCGAACCGCGCCCGCGCCGGACTCCGGCGTGGTGCTTGTGACGATGAGCGGCGTGCCCTCCACCGCGTGCGGCTCGAGGCCAAACAGCCGGAGCTTGGCCGCGTCGATGTCGAGGCGCGGAAAACTGCCCCAGAGATCCGGGTTCGGCGGCAAGGCCGGATTACTGTACACCGGGATGCCGCGACGGTGGTGCGCGTGCAGGTAGGCGAGGTAGCGCAGGTGGTAGCTGACGTGGCTGAGGCGATCGCTCAGGAAGGCGATTTTTTGGTGCCCGCGCTCGAACAGGTGGTCCATCATAGCCGTCGCGCCGCCGTAATCGTCCTGAATCACGAACGCGTTGTTCTTTGTCTCCAGCACGTCGTTGACCAGCACCAGTGGGATGCGCCGCCGCCGGAACTCCGCCACCGCTCCCAGCGGGGTGAACGAGGTCAGGATCACGCCGTCCACGCTGTCCTGAATGAAGTGCTCGTCAAAGGTGCCGAAGTCCTGGTTTGTGGAGGTGACCACAATGTGGTAGCCGTGTTCTTTGGCCTCGACAATCGCGCCGTCGAGCAGCGGGCCGAAGAATGTGTGGGCAAAATAGGGCAATTGCTTTCGATAGATGCACATTCCGATGATGCCCGACCGCTTTGTGGCGACAGCTTGGGCCAGCGCGTTGGGCACGTAGCCGTGTTCCTTGGCGATCATCTGGACGCGCAGCCGCGTCTCTTCGCGAACCAGCGGTGATCCCGCCATCGCCCGCGACGCGGTGGCCTTGGATACGCCGGCCAACCGGGCAATGTCGGTCAGTTTCATTTGCACGTTCTTCACGCTGCCTCTTACAAAATTAGTCAACCTGTGATAAAAGCACTTGCCAAATCTCAATTCCTAATATATACTATTAGCAAAACCAATTGAAACCGGTTTCATTACAGCATAGTCACTATAGCAACCCGGCGCGGGTTTGTCAATATCTTTACGTTAGGCCGAGTGCGTTTTACCGAATGCTGATATGCGCCGTAAAAAGCTTGTACATTCGCGTGTTACGATGGCCGTAGCCCATGAAGAACCCGGAGGGAATAGCATGATAAAGGCGACCATCACCGCGCACTCGGGCTGTGAAGGCACAGCCGACGGCTCCATGGCGGCCGTCCTGCGCGGGATCGAATTGGGCGCGGACCTTGTGGAAGTGGACGTACGCCGCGTGGCGGGGCCGAGCCTCGTACTGGCCCACGACGCGGTGGAAGACGCCGCCGCTTTGGTGCCGCTGGAGGCGGCGTTTCGGGAAATTGCTAAGCATCCGGGCGTAGGCGTCAACTGCGATTTGAAGGAGTACGGCCTGACGCCGGACGTCATGGCGCTAGCCGAGGCGTGCGGCCTGGGAGAGGGCCAGCTGGCTTTCTCAGGCAGCCTGACGCCTTGGCAGGTGATGGGCGAAGCGTCCGTCAGCCGGCGCGCGCGGGTGTACCTGAACATCGAAGAGGCGCTGTGCGCGCTGTACCGCGCGAAGAATCCTTGCGGCGTACCCGACGACGCACGCCCCTGGGACGTCGTACTCAAATACATGGCGGAGTGTCTGGACGCGTGGATTGAGCCGCTGATCGCCCTCTGCCGCGAAGCGGACATCCTTGCGCTGAACCTGCCGCCCAAGCCGTTTGTCAAGCCCTATCTGAAGCGGCTGGGGGAAGCTGGGGTGCGCATTTCCGCCTGGACGATCAACGAGCCGGACGCGATGCGCGAACTAATGCGGATGCCGTGGCTGGAGAACCTGACGACGCGGCGGGTTGCGCTGGCGCTTGGCGAACGCGCCGGGCTCGAGAAGAATGTTCATGAGAGGGGGAGCGATCCATGGGCATGATGTCGCCCAGGCGCATGTACCACACGATGGGCCGCAAGCGCTTCTGGGAATACGTGCTGCTGGCCGGGTTTCTTCTGTTTTTTTACGGGCCGCTTTTGCACATGTTCATGCTGGCGTTCGCCAACAAGTACGAGATGCCCGGCGTCGTACCGCAGGAATTCGGGTTCAAGTGGTGGGCGTATGTACTGAGCCAGCCGACGCTGGTCAGCTCGATCTCGCTTTCGTTCCTGATCGCGTTCATCACAACGGCGCTTTCGATGCTGATCTGTCTCCCCGCCGCCTATGTGCTGGCGCGGTATGATTTTCCGGGGCGCAGGGCGGTCATGTTTTCGTTCCTCCTGGGCAACGCGTTCCCGAGGATCGGCATCTACACGTCCATCGGCATCATCTTCTACCGGATCGGCCTGATGGGCACGTTTCCGGGCGTTCTCATCATTCACCTCCTGGGCGGCATGATGATGATGATCTGGCTGCCCACAAACGCCTTCCGCTCCGTGCCCAGACAGCAGGAGGAGGCCGCCCGCGACGCGGGCGCGGGTCCGCTGAGAACCTTCCTGTCCGTCACGCTGCCGATGGCGTGGCCGGGGATCGCGGTGGCCGCGATGTTCGCGTTCATCGGTTCGCTGGGCGAGAACCAGGGCACGCTCCTCGTCGGGCTTCCCAAGTACCGGACCATGCCCGTCGAGATGTACGGCGTCATTCTGGACTACCCGGCGACGGCGGGCGCGGTGTTTGCGCTGATTCTCTTGATCCCGAACGTGATCTTGCTCATGATGATGCGCAAGTACGTGGGGCCGGAGACGCTTTCGAAAGGCTTCAAGATGTGATGCGGCCAAAACAATGCCTCGATGGCAAGAGCCGCGACACGATCACGCCGTCGCGGTATACGTTTGATAAGGTGGGTGAGCCGGATTGGGCACCGCAAAACTCGAGATTCGCGACATGACCATGCTGTACAAAAACGGCGACGGCGTGAAGAACATCAACCTGTCCGTTGAGAAGGGTGAGCTGGTGACGCTGCTCGGCCCCAGCGGCTGCGGCAAGACGACCATCCTGCGCACCGTCGGCGGCTTTCTGAAGAACCAGAGCGGCCAGGTGCTGATCGACGGCGTGGACGTGGCGGGGCTGCCGCCCGAGAAGCGCCCGACAGCGATGGTGTTCCAGAGCTACAACCTGTGGCCGCACATGACGGTCTATGAAAACATGGCCTTCGGGCTGAAGCTGCGCAAGGTGCCCAAGGCCGAGCAGAAGCGCCGCATCACCGAGATGCTGGAGCTCGTCAAGATGCCGGGCTTCGACAAGAAGTACCCCACGCAGATGTCCGGCGGCCAGCAGCAGCGCATCGCCATCGGCCGGTCGCTTCTTTTGCAGCCGGACGTGCTGCTCCTGGACGAGCCGTTCTCCGCGCTGGACGCAAAAATCCGCTCGCAGATGCGGGAGGAGCTGCGCAAGATCCAGACCGACCTCAACATTACCGTCGTGTTCGTGACCCATGATCAGGAAGAGGCCATGGCGCTCAGCGACCGCATCGTGGTCATGAACAAGGGCGTCTTTGAGCAGATCGGCTCGCCCCAGGACATCTACAACCGCCCGGTGAGCCGCTACGTCGCGGACTTCATCGGCGAGATGAACTTCATTGAAACCAAGGGCGGCGTTCTGGCCGTCCGCCCCGAGAGCATCACCGCAAAGTCGGGCGTCGGCGGCGACCTCGACGGCTACGTGCGCAACATCATGATGCTCGGGCACTATCTCGAGATGACGGTGGACACCGACGGCGGCATCGTGAAGCTGTTCGTGTCGGCCGAGGAGGCGGCGCGGTACAAGAAGGGCGACGAGGTCGCCCTGACGTTCGGCGAAAAACGGGAATTCGAGCGGGCGAAACAAGGCTGAACGCAGCTTTGTATATAGAAGGGATCCATTATCATCCAAGGAGGGACTCCGGAATGAAGGCGAAGCGCGTACTTTCTCTGATGTTGGTGCTCACGATGGTGCTGTCCTTCGCGGGCATCGCGTCCGCGGAAAAAGTGAAGGTCAACCTCTGGACGACCGGTTCCCAGAATGTTTCGGACATGTTCACCGCCTGTATCGCGGCCTACAACCAGTTGCCGGAGGGCAAGGCGGAGGTCCAGCTGCAGTTTATCCTGAGCGGCGCGGGCGACACGGCGCTGTACGACCGGCTGGGCGCCGCGTACAAGACCGGCCAGAAGGACAGCGGCTTTGACATCATCGCCGAGAACAGCACCGGCCTTGCGCAGTACGTGGCCGCTGCCGGCAGCGAGGACCTGTTTGCGAAGCTGGACTTCAGCCAGATCCCGAACTTCGGAAACGTGAAGATCCAGTCCGCCTTCAACAACGAGAAGGTCGTTCCTTATCGCGGCACCACGGTCGTGTTCGCGTACGACAGCGCCCGCGTGCCCGAGCCGCCCAAGACCTGGGCCGAGCTGACCGCATGGATCAAGGCCCACCCGGGCCGGTTCGCCTACAACCCGCCGGCCACCGGCGGCGCCGGCGGCAGCTTCGTGCAGACCGTCGTGTACAAGGATCAGCCCAAGGAGACCTGGACCTCGTCGGACGAGGCGAACAAGAGCTTCTGGGACGCGGGCTTCGACTACCTGGAGGAGATCCACCCCTTCCTGTATCAGTCGGGCGGCCACACCCTGTACCCGAACAAGAACCAGGGCACGCTGGACCTTCTGATCAACAAGGAAGTGGACATCATCCCCGCCTGGGCGGATCAGGTGCTTTCGAACCTCTCTACCGGCACGCTGCCGGAGACCGTGAAGATGATGCAGCTCGACCAGTCTTTGAGCGGCACCGACGTCGTGCTGGCCGTGCCCTCCATCGGCTCGAACGCCGACGCGTGCTACGACTTCATCAACTTCATGATCAGCCCCGCGGCGCAGAAGATCTGCCTTGAGACCATGTTCGCCATCCCGGTCATCGACCCCAGCCTGATCGACAGCGACAAGAAGGATCAGGTTTCCTCGCTGGACGTCTCGAAGTTCGCGATCATGTCCATCGGCGGCCTGAGCAAGGAGCTCAACGACAAGTGGGACAACGAGATCGGAACGCTGGGATAAGCATAACGTTGATAATCCGCCGGGCGGCTCCCTGACTTGCGGGATCGTTTCCTCCACCAGTGTGCGCACTGTTGGAGGAAACCGATTCCCGGCGCGCATGTCGGCGGGAACGATGGGAGCCTTGACGGAATTTGTCCGCAGTATAAGCTGCGATGCTTTTTCGATGAGGGCGCGAAACCCGCCTCCATTTTCCGGCGTGAAAGGAAGGCCTGATGCCCATGAAAACTCGAACGTGGAAAACCAACCTGTTCATCGCGTCGATGCTGCTGCCCGCGCTGACGGTGGCGCTGGGGATCATCGCATACCCGATGCTGAACACGGTCTGGCGCAGTTTCCAGAAGGCGGACGGCAGTGGCTTCACGCTGGAGCACTATCGGTTCCTGTTTACCGACCGCGTGGCGCTCGCGAACATCTGGTACACGTTCTGGATCACGGTGGTCACGGTGCTGCTGGCGATCGTCATCGCATACCTGCTCGCGATGTACCTCCGGTTCTCGAACTCCCGGGTACGAAAGATCATCTCCACGCTGTACCTCTTGCCCCGGTTCGTGCCTGAGTTGGTGGCGATCTACGCGATGATGACGGTGGTGCGCGACTCCGGCTTGATGAACCGCGTTTCGCAGCTGTTCGGCGGCAACTTCAAGCCAGGGCTTCTCTTCAATGCCAACGGCATCATCATGATGAACCTGTGGTTCAACATCGCGTTCGCGACGATGATCATCGTCGCCGCGCTGGCCTCGGTCCCGGACAGCATCATCGAAAGCGCCCGCGACGTGGGCGCGGGCAAGCTGAAGGTGTTCTTCAAGATGATCCTGCCGCTGTCGTTCAAGGATGTGATGATCGCCATGACGTTCATCTTCATGAGCAACATCTCCTCCTTCACCACGCCCTACCTGATCGGCCCCAACCACCCGATGATGCTGGGCGTGTACCTGAGGCGGCAGTTCCAGACCAACATGAACTACGAACTCTCCGCCGCCCTGTCCGTCGTGATCTTCCTGTTCTCCTCCGTCTCTGCGGTCGTCTACCTGTATACGAACCTGAAGCAGAAGGAATGGGAGAAGAGCGGGCTCTAAGACGCGAAGGGCGTTCGCCCGGGCCCGATCGCGCTGAAGTGCTCAGGACTTACGGGCGGGATACAAAAAAGCACAATGGACGCCATCGGTGCGCAGCGCCGGTGGCGTATGTTTGGTTCGCCGGGAACGACGCACACTGGCGGGAGATCATGCTGGCTGTCTCTTTTACCCGAGACAGACTCAGGTAGCCTCGAAGCTTTTTGGCAGAAATATTTACAGGAATGTCCAAGATATGCTATCATTATAGTCGGATTCAGTCCAATATAAAGGAGATGGTGAAATGCAGTGCAACATGGTCAGGCGATTCATCGGTATGGCGGTCTTTGTGGTGATGCTCATGTCTTTTGCGGTGATTCCTGGTGTGGCGGAATCAGCGGATGCGGCCACCTTCGCGCCGGGCGAGTATACCGCCAAAGGTGCGGGCCACAACGGAGACATCGAGGTGTCAGTCGTATTTGAAGCCGACCGGATCGCGGAAATCAAGGTTCTGAACCACGCCGAGACCCCGGGCATTGCGGACGCCTCTCTTTCCGGCACGCCGCAGGCGATTCTTGACGCGCAGTCGACCCAGGTTGACGTGGTCTCGGGCGCGACCTTTACAAGCAAGGGCATCATCGAGGCGGTCAACGCCGTGATCGTGCTTGCAGGCGGCGATCCCGCCGCGCTTGCGCCGAAGAGCTATGAGCCCGTCGAGCGCCAGGCGGTGGAGAAGACCGCCGATGTGGTGGTCGTGGGCGGAGGCCTGGCTGGCCTCTCGGCCGCGATCAAGGCGCAGCAGGGTGGCGCCAGCGTCATCCTGCTGGAAAAAGCCGCCGTGCTGGGCGGCTCCAGCGCGCTTTCGGGCGGCAGCATCGGCGCCGTCAACACCAGCGTTCAGGCCGAGTACGGCATCGAGGACAGCGCCGAAGCCTGGAAGGAGCTGTGGGTGGCCCGCCAGGCGACCAGCATCGAGCCGAGCCAGTACCCCGATTGGGACCGCGTCGACGCGCTGATCGCGGCCTCGAGCGACAGCATTGACTGGCTGCGGAGCCTGGGCTATGCGTTCCGCGAGCCGGTGGGCTTCGGCACGGACCCGGTGAAGCGGCTGCATAACCCCGATCCGTCCGGGAACGGCTCGGTGCTCACGAGTTATCTGGGCAACAAGGCCGCCGAGCTGGGCGTCGAAATTCTGCTCGAGACGCCAGCCGTCGAACTGATCGCAAAGGACGGCGTAGTCGTGGGCGTTAAGGCAACCGGCAAGACGGATGACCTCACGATCAACGCCAAGTCGGTCATACTGGCCTCGGGCGGCTTTGCCCGCAGCGAAGCGCTGCGCAGGCGCTTCACGCCGGAGACGGCTGGCTACACCGAAATGAGCGTGTCGGCCGCCGGCAACACCGGCGACGGCATTATGATGGCCGAAGCGGTGGGTGCGGCAGTGTATGACGATCCGTGGATGATCGGGCTGAGCCTGACTTCACGGGTACCCAACATGGGTGGCTTTTTCTGGTACGGCACCTATGCGCTGGTGAACAAGGGCGGCGAGCGCTTTACAAATGAGGCCGATCACTACTCCATCATCTACAACAACGCGGTATACAAGGCCGCCGACGGCGCGTACATGCTCTTTGACAGTGGCGAGGCGTTCAATCAGTTCGTTGAGGTTGCGAAGGCGAGCGAGGGCCATGAGGACCTGTTTGTGGCCGACACCATCGAAGCGCTGGCCGAGGCCATCGGCGTGGATGCTGCCGCGCTGACCGCCACCCTCGAAGCCTACAACGCGGTTTCGGCGGGCGGCGAGGATGCGTTGGGCAAGCCTGCCGCGGTGTGCGTGCCGCTTACGCAGGGCCCGTTCTACGCGGTCAAGGTTCTGCCCAGCGACATGGGCACCATGGGCGGCGTGGTCACCAACTACGACTGCGAGGTGCTTGACGGCGAGGGCAACCCCATCCCCGGCCTGTACGCTGCGGGGGAAATGACCAACCGTCCCTACTATTCGCAGGTCTACATGACGGGCAGCGCATTGCAGGTGGCGACGCGCACCGGCCAGATCGCCGGTGAAAACGCTGCGGCTTCCGCAAAGTAACACATTTCAGTCCTTGCGCAGGGAAGCGGCCGATCCGTTCAAGGCATCGAAAAACCCTGCGGTTTTGCGGGTGCGAAGGAGAAACGCCATGTACGCCTGAAATCCTCATGGATTTCCGGGCTTCGCACGGACAAAATGCATAGATAGCGCCAATAGGCTCAGTACTGATGGCGCTATCCCGTTCCCGGCGCACACGCCGCCGGGAACGATTGAAACCTTACGGAGACTTTGTTGAGGGTCTGAACGGACAGCCCTGCCAATGCGGCAGGGCTGTCCGTTTGTATTCATTGCGCTTTGACTTCGCTTGGCTCAGGCGTCTACCGAATCCCGCTCCCGGATGTGCTCAAGGCCCTTTTCAAAAATCTCCTTGACGTGGTCGTCCGCGAGGGCGTAAAAAACGACCTTGCCTTCCCGCCGGTTCTTGACCAGGTTCGCCTCCCGCAGTGCGCGGAGTTGGTGGGAGATGGCGGACTTGGTCATGCCAAGGAGCGCCGCCAGATCGCACACGCACATTTCGCTGGCGTCCAGCGCGCAAACGATGCGGGAGCGGGTGCTGTCGCCCAGAATTTTGAAAAAGTCGGATAGGTCGCTCAGTTCGTTTTCATCGGGCATCTTCGCCCGGACCGCGTGTACCACGTTCTCGTGGAGCACGTCGCAGTCGCACAGGATTTCCTCCCTCTTCATGATCGTCCCCTCCCTTGAAGGCGGCGGCCTGCCACGCGCCTGCGCGCCGGATCCTCACTAAGCATATTCTACCATAAAATCGCCGGAATGAAAACACGAGGCGGCTTCATTAAGCTTTGGGTGTTTTTCGAAAAACCCTTGACAGTTGAGCGATTGCTCAACTATAATAAGAATGTCAGTTGAAGAATCATTCAATTGTTCTCGGGCCACCAAATCAGAAGTCGGGAGGGGTACCCATGAAAAAGGCATTCAAGCTGGAAGGTCTGGAGTGCGCGAACTGCGCGGCAAAGATTGAAAATGCGGTGAAAAAGCTGGCGGGGGTGACCGCCGCATCCGTCAACTTCATGACGACCAAAATGGTGATTGAGGCGGAGGACGCGCGAATCGACGAGGTCGTCCGATCGGCGCACGATATCGTGCGGAAGTTCGAGCCGGATGTCATCGTGAAAAAGGCGTGACGCAGGCCCCGCGTATAAAAAGGAAACCGCAGGCGGAAAACCCGGGGAATGAGGGAAGGAAATGAAGCTGGATACGAACGGGAAGCGGCTGGTGAGGACACTTGTGGGCGGCGCCCTGTACGCTGTGGGCATCCTGTATAAAACGGACAATCATCTGATGACGCTCGCCATCTACCTCGTCGCTTTCGCGGTTGTCGGCGGCGACGTACTGATAAGGGCAGGCAAAAACATCGTTCGCGGCCAGATCTTCGACGAAAATTTCCTGATGGGCATCGCGACCGTCGGCGCTTTCGCCATCGGCGAATACGAGGAAGGCGTCGCGGTGATGCTGTTCTACCAGGTGGGCGAGCTGTTCCAGAGCTATGCGGTGAACCGCTCGAGAAAGTCCATCGTCAGCCTCATGGACATCCGCCCGGACTACGCCAACGTCCGGCGCGAAGAGGCGGTCGAAAAGGTTGATCCTGACGAGGTCAAGGTGGGCGAGACCATCGTCATAAAGCCAGGAGAAAAGGTGCCGCTGGACGCGGAAATTCTGGAGGGCGCGTCGATGGTCGACACTTCCGCGCTGACGGGCGAATCGGTGCCCAGGGAAGTGTTCCCCGGCGACAGCCTGCTCAGCGGCTCCGTCAATACCAGCGGGCTTCTGACCGCCCGGGTGACGAAGGAATTCGGCGAATCCACCGTGAGCAAGATTCTGGATCTCGTGGAGAACGCCAGCGGCAAAAAGTCCAACTCTGAAAACTTCATCACAAAATTTGCGCGCTACTACACGCCGGGCGTGGTGGTGGTGGCGGCGCTGCTAGCCGTTGTGCCGCCGCTGGCGGTACCCGGCGCGCTTTTCCGGGACTGGCTGTACCGGGCGCTTTTGTTCCTGGTTGTGTCCTGCCCGTGCGCGCTGGTGATTTCGATCCCGCTGAGCTTCTTCGGCGGCATCGGCGGCGCGTCGAGAAACGGCATCCTCGTCAAGGGCGGCAACTATCTGGAGGCGCTGGCGAAGACCGAGATCGTCGTGTTTGACAAGACCGGCACGTTGACCAAGGGCGTCTTCCGCGTACAGGCGGTGAAGCCCGAGGGCATCCCGGCGGAGTCACTTCTGGAATACGCGGCCTATGCGGAGAGCAATTCGGGGCACCCCATCTCCCAGTCCCTGAATAAGGCCTATGGTAAGGAGATTGTGACCGCCCGCATCGCAGCCGTGGAGGAGATTGCCGGGCACGGCGTCGTCGCGGAGTTGGATGGAAGGCGCGTGGCGGCGGGCAACGCCAAGCTGATGAAGAAGCTGGGCGTCGCCTTCCCCGAAACGATCATCCCGGGGACGCTGGTGCATGTGGCGGTTGACGGCGTCTACAAAGGCCATATCGTCATCGCGGACGAGGTCAAGGAGGACGCCGCCGGAGCGATCGGGGATCTGAAGGCTGCGGGCATCCGGAAGACCGTGATGCTCACCGGCGACGCGAAGCCAATCGGAGAAAAAGTGGCCGCGCAGCTGGGGCTGGACGAGGTCTACGCGGAACTCCTGCCCGAGGGCAAGGTGGAACGGGTCGAGGGACTGTTCGCGGAGAAATCATCAAAGGGCAAGCTGGCTTTTGTGGGCGACGGAATCAACGACGCGCCGGTACTGGCCCGGGCGGACATCGGCATCGCGATGGGCGGCCTCGGCTCCGACGCCGCCATCGAGGCGGCGGACGTGGTGATCATGACCGACGAACCTTCGAAGCTCGCGACGGCGATTAAAATCTCCCGAAAAACCCTGGGCATCGTCAAGCAGAACATAACCCTGGCGCTCGCCGTCAAGGCGCTGGTACTCATACTGGGCGCGGCGGGTATCGCGTCCATGTGGGCGGCGGTATTCGCGGATGTGGGCGTCGCGGTGCTGGCGATCTTAAACGCCATCCGCGTCCTTAAGCTGCAGAAGGCCGGGTAATTGCGGGAGGGCGATAAACGCCCCGAATTCCGCGCGGCGCACTGATCGGAGGTTTGGATAACGCCACCAGTATCTTGGCTGTGGCGTTATCCCATTCCCGATGTACACGGGATCATTTGAACCTGACGGAGACTTTGCCGAGGGTTTGTGTTGGCCGCCGGATCGAGCATCCGGCGGCGTTTTTGTTTATGGGCTCTCGCGGCGCATCGCCATGGACAGCGGCGGTTTTCCGCGGTATGATCGTGCCTGAACTGGTTATAGGACATCTTACGTTTACCTTCGGGCATCTCCCTTCGGCCCCTCTCCATTTGGCAAAATGAAAACGCTGGGAGCAAAGCGCCATGACAATCCACCAGGACGCCCGCGCCATCGTCGACGCCGCCATCGAGGCGGTGCTGCCCGGCGTGGCGCTAAAAAACGCGCTCACGGAGATATCGGGGGATCGCCCCGTCTACATGGTCGCCATCGGAAAGGCGGCCTGGAAGATGGCGGAGGCCGCCTGCGAGGCGCTGGGCAACCGGCTGAAAGTCGGCGTCGTCGTCACCAAGTACGGCCACGCGAAGGCTCGCTGGAGCGGGTCGAGATCATCGAGGCAGGCCATCCGGTGCCCGACGAGCACAGTGTGCGCGGCGCGACGCGGGCGATGGCGCTGGTCGGCCGGCTGGGCGCGGGGGATAGGGTGCTGTTTCTGGCGTCCGGCGGCGGCTCGGCACTGTTTGAGATGCCCCTTGACGGCGTGACGCTTGAGGACATCGCCTCCGCCACCCGGCAGCTCTTGGCCAGCGGCGCGGACATCACCGAAATCAACACCATCCGCAAGCGCCTCTCCGCCGTCAAGGGCGGCCGGTTTGCCGAGGCGTGCGCGCCTGCGGAGGTGGTTTC
>JAEZTD010000303.1 GCA_023443705.1 Bacillota bacterium
CGCGTATACCGTCGGGCAGTTCCAAAACTGGCTTGGCTGGGCCAAAGAAAAGGGCCTCGGCCTCGACTTCAACCCGACCTACTTTTCCCACCCGAAGGCCGAGAGCGGCTTCACGCTGTCCAGCGCGGACAAGGGCGTCCGGGACTTCTGGATCGAGCACGGCAAGCGCTGCCGCGAGATCGCCTCTGAGTTCGGAAAGGCGCTGGGCCAGACGTCCGCCGTCAACTTCTGGATGCCTGACGGATACAAGGACGTGCCCGCCGACACCGCCGCGCCCCGGGCGCGCATGCTGGAGTCGCTGGACGCGATCTTTGCCGCCGGAAAGCTGGACATGGAAGAGGACGCGGTGGAATCCAAGCTCTTCGGCCTGGGCGTCGAGAGCTACACGGTGGGCTCGCACGAGTTCATGCTGTCCTACGCGCTGACCCGCGGCATCCTGTACACGCTGGACGCCGGCCACTTCCACCCGACCGAGGTCATCTCCGCCAAGATCAGCGCGATCCTGCAGTTCATGCCGAACCTGCTGCTCCACGTGTCCCGCGGCATCCGCTGGGACAGCGACCACGTGATCACGCTGGACGACGAGCTTCAGAACATCATGAATGAGATCGTTCTGAACGGCTATACCAAGCGCGTGCGCATCGCGCTCGACTACTTTGACGCGTCGATCAACCGCGTCGCAGCGTGGGCCATCGGCATGCGCAACGCCCAGAAAGCGCTGCTCAGGGCGCTGCTCACGCCGAGGGCTGCGGTCGTAAGCGCCGAGGCTGCGGGGGACTACACCGCGCGCCTTGCCCTTCACGAAGAGAATAAGACATTGCCCTTCTCTGCGGTCTGGGACGCCTACTGCGAGGCGCAGAACGTGCCTGTGGGCGCCGCGTGGCTGGACGAGGTCAAAAAGTACGAAGCGGACGTACAGTCCAAGCGATAATCTTTCAGGAAAAACGCTGCGGGGCGGGGCATTGCCCCGCCCCGCAGCTTCGGAGGAAGCATGGAAGACCTTTTTTCGGAGGGCATGAAGAAGTTGGCGCCGCTCGCTGACCGGATGCGTCCCAGGACGCTGGACGAATTTCTGGGCCAGCAGGAGATTGTGGGGGAGGGTACGCTCCTTCGCCGCGCGATCAAGGCGGACCGGCTGACCAGTTCGATCTTCTGGGGTCCGCCGGGCACCGGCAAGACCACGCTGGCCTCGATCGTTGCAAACGCCACCCGTGCGCAGTTCGTCAAGCTCAACGCCGTCACCACCGGCGTGGCGGAGGTGCGTGAGGTCATCAAGGACGCGGAGGCGCGGCTGAAGCTGCACGGAAAGAGTACCTATCTCTTGCTGGACGAGTGCCACCGGTGGTCAAAGGCCCAGTCCGACAGCATCCTGCCCTCCATTGAGCAGGGAATCATTCGTTTCATCGGCTCCACCACCGAAAATCCCATGATCGCAATGACGCCCGCCATCGTCAGCCGCTGCCGACTGTTCCACTTTGAGCCGCTTAAGCAGGAGGATGTGGAGCGGGCGATATTACATGCGGTACGCGACGAAGAGCGTGGATACGGCCTTCAGTCCGTGGTGATCGACCCGGACGCGCTGCGCCACATTGCCCAGGTGGCCAACGGCGACGTGCGCGCCGCGCTGAACGCGCTGGAACTGGCGGTCATGACCACGCCCATCGACGCCAGCGGCGACACCCGCGTGACCCTCGCCGTGGCGGAGCAGTCCATCCAGCAGCGCGTGCTGCGCATGGATGAGTCGATGCTCTACGACATGCTGTCGGCTTTCTGCAAGAGCCTGCGCGGTTCGGACAGCGATGCCGCATTGGCCTGGTTCAGCCGGATGATCTATGCAGGACTGGATCCCAGGATCATCGTGCGCCGCGTCATTGCCCATGCCAGCGAGGACGTGGGGATGGCGAATCCGAACGCCATGGTGCAGGCGGTCAGCGCATGGCAGGCGCTGGAGGCCATTGGCATGCCGGAGGCACGGCTGTCGATTGCCCAGGCGATCATCGCGGTGTGCGAGAGCCCGAAATCCAACGCCATCGTCGTGGCCATCGACCGGGCGATGCGCGATGCCGAGCGCGGCGGCTTTCAGCCGGTGCCGGTGCACCTCCGTGATACCTCCTACAAGGGTGCGGCGCAGCTCGGCTACGGTGCGGACTACAAGTACGCCCACAACTACCCCGGCCACTACGTGAAGCAGCAGTACGCGCCGATTGAGGCGCAGGGCATGCCCTATTACGAGCCGGGAGAGTTGGGCTTTGAACAGGAAGTCCGGAAGCGCCGGGAGGAACTGAAGCGGTATGAGTGAACTTGCAGGTCTAGCGCGGTAAACTCGCTGAGGAATTTGGGCGAATGAGCCAGATGGCGGCTTACTGAAAACCCAGCGCTGATCCTGTTCAATGAGTCGTTTGGATCGACAAATGAACGCAGCGCGGGGGATTTTATAAGCTGAACAGTTCACGCGTATTGCAGCCAGGGAAGATACGAGGATTGGCCGGATACACGAGCATGTATATTGACAAGTGGGGGGGGCCCATGTTATCATTGCGCGAGGGAATGAAGTTCTCCCCTGGCATCCGCCAAAACCGCTGAAAAGCTGATGACTTCTGCAAGAATGCAGAAGTATCGGCTTTTTTTGTGACCGCGTCCCTGCCAAAATCAGGAGGAATCCGTAAGGAGAATAGGACTGTTAAACGCGCTGCATTGACCTTCATTTTACTCATGGGCATTGTCAGCCTCTTTTCCGACATGACGCACGAAGGTGCGTCCAGTATCCTTGGCGCGTACCTTAGCCTTGCGGGCGCTTCGCGGCCATCGGCTTTGTATCTGGGTTTGGCGAAATGGTCGGTTACTCGCTCCGCCTGATTACAGGCAGGATCGCGGATCGAACGAAAAGTATTGGACACTGACCTTCATCGGCGACATCGTGGATGTGATGGCGATCCCGGCGCTTGCGCTGGTACCAAGGGGTGGTTGGATATGGGCTTGCGCTCTTATGATCGTCGAACGCGCCGCGAAAGCGGTGAAAAAGCCCGCCAAGGATACGCTCCTGTCCTTTGCCGCCAAGCAGACGGGCGTGGGAAAGTGCTTCGCAATTCAGGAATTTCTGGATCAGATCGGCGCGTTTCTGGGGCCTGTCATTTTGTCTCTTGTTCTTCTGGTGAAAAAAGACGGCGACAACTACGCTGCATATACGGCGGGCTTTGCCGTTCTTGGCATACCAGCGCTGATTACCATCGCGCTACTTCTCTTCGCGAAAAAGAAGTTCCCGAATCCGGAAAACTTTGAGCCGGAAGAAGCAAAGGATGCGCCCAAATTCCGGCTGAGCAAAGAAAAGGGTATTTTGAATGATCGCGCAGATTCCCAAAGCCACCGTGCAGGCGGCAATCGGCGGCGTACCGCTCGCGATGGGGCTTGCTTGCGGCAATACGGTGCTCTCCTTTGCGGTGATCTCCATTCTCATTTCGGCGCCCATCGGCGCTTTCGCAATTGATACGACGTACAGGTAACTATTGTGCAGAGAGGTTCGGGAATAGAAAGGAATGGGGTTGTTGGAGAAGCTTTTGCTGCCCATTGACGGAAGCGAACGAAGCCTGCGTTCCGTGGAACTGGTCAAGGAGCTGTTTCCCAATGAGAAGGTGGAAGTGACGCTCATCACCGTGGTGGAGAACTACGATTCCGTTCTCTCGCAATATGAGCTGGAGCAGTTGAAGAAGGAATACCAGCCAAGGCTGGATGAGATCTCGCAGTTGCTGCCGGGTTATCAGATACACAAGCATGTGGCGTTTGGCAAGGCGGGGCAGGCCATCCTTGACTATGCGGACAGGCACAAGATTGACGCGATCATCATCACCAAGGCGACGCACGGTGCGCTGTCGGTGTTTATCGGCTCCGTCGCGGCGCATGTGGTCAAGTATGCGAAATGCCTCGTCATGATTGCACCGGACAAACAGGAGAAAGCAATGAAGGCATGATTTCAGACCAGCGCTCAGATTAAACTCGGATTAATGGAAAGTGGTGGAAATCAATTCGATAATTTTATCCAAGATTTTCCGTATGTGCGCGTCCGGCGTGATGAAATAATGTAAACTAAAAATGAAATCATAAGAATGTCAGGGAGGGATTTCGATGCCGTGGACACCCAACTTGTCGGTTGGCGTACCCATGATTGACGATCAGCACAAGACGTGGTTCGAAAAAGCGGAAAAGCTATTTGAAGCCGGTAGAAACAATCAAGCCAAAGAGTATGTTGGCGGTTTGCTGAACTTCCTCGATGACTACACAAAGAAGCACTTTGCCGATGAGGAGCGGTACATGCTCAGCATCCGGTACCCTGCCTACAACGAGCAGAAGGCGGCCCACGCGGATTTTATCCGTCAGCTGGCCAAGCTGCGCGCCGATTATGACGCATCGGGCGGAAACTTGCTGGTCATTCTGGGCGCCAATCAGCTGGTGCTCCAGTGGCTTACCCAGCACATTTCCAACATGGACAAGAAAATCGGCCAGTTCGCGAAGGGCTGAGGCCGGTTAACCGAAGGCTGATATGCGATCTGCCCCGCCTAAAGGCGGGCAGATCGTTTTTGTCTGCCGTCTTCCAGCATTTACAAGAAATGAACACGGATGCTATTGACCGCATAATACTATGTGAAATATAGTATTATGCAAAGGGAGGTGTTCCTGGTTGGATGCGCAGCTGAAACGCGGCATTCTCGAAATTTGTGCGCTTGCAGTGCTTGCAAAGGGGGATTCTTACGGCTACCAGATCATCAAGGATGCGGGCGCGGCGGTGGATATTTCCGAATCGACGCTTTATCCGATCCTGAAGCGGCTGGAGGGCGGCGGATACGTGGGCGTCTATACGGTGGAGCACAACGGACGGCTGAGGCGGTATTACTCGATCACTCCGGCGGGCAGAGCGCGCATTTCGGAGTTTCTGAAAGAGTGGCAGGAGATCGACAGAATCTACACGTTCATAAGAGAGGGGAATAAGGGGTGAACAAGCAGGAATTTCTTGCGGAACTGAGGCGTCGCGTCTATCCGCTGGGCGAGTTGGAGGTCAAAAAAACGCTGGCCTATTACGGCGAGATGATTGACGACCGTATGGAAGAGGGCATGACGGAAGCACAGGCGGTCGAGGCAATGGGGCCGCTTGAGGGCATCTCGCAGGAAGTGCTGCAAGACGCTTCGCTGAAGTCGCTGATCCGGGCCAGGAAGCCCGAGCGGGTGTCCGCGGGCATGCTCACACTCTTGATATTGGGCTCACCCGTGTGGCTGCCGCTGATAATCGCGGCGGTGGCGGTGGTGTTGGCGGCCTTTGTCGTGGTTTGGTCGCTGATTGTTTCGCTCTGGGCTGTCATGATTTCATTGGCCGCCGCTGCGGTCGTCTGCGCCTTCGCGGTGCCGTTCGCGGGAAACGTGCCAAACGCGATAATTAGTCTGGGCGTAGGTCTTGCGCTGGCTGGCGTGGCGATTCTGCTGTACGAGCCGTCGAAGGCGGTCGTCCGCCAAGCAGGCTGCGGCTGCGCAGTTGTATGTCGTTATGTGAAATCCCTGCTCATCCGGAAGGAAGGATAGCTACATGAAAAAGAACACATTCGTCCTGGGCGCGATCGTCCTTGCGGTAGGGTTTGCGCTATGCGTGGTTTCGTATGCCTCGGTGGGCTTCGATCTAAAAAAACTTGGAGATCAGGCGGAATTTGAACAGAAGACGTTTATTGCGCAGGCGGCCGATGTGCGCGCGCTCAGCATTCTGGACGAGAACAACACGATCGAAGTCGTTCCCTCCGAGGACGACGAGATCACCATCACCTACTATGAAAGCCCGAAGGACCGCTATGAAGTAGGTATCGGCCAGGACGGCAAGCTCGACATGCGCTACGTCAACGACCGCAGCTGGCTAGAACGCATCGGGTTCCAGTGGGGCAAACGGGGCACCCGGGTGACCGTTACGATGCCGGCGGCCTTCGGGGGCGATATGGTGATCAGAACCGTCAACGGCGCGCTCCTCGCGCAGGGGATTCAGGTCGGCACGCTGAATGCAGAAAACGTCAATGGAGAGATTCGGCTAAGCGGCATCGCTGCCGCAGGCGAATCGAGCATCCGTACCGTGAACGGACAGGTCTCACTGACCGATATGGCCACGGCATCTGCCACCGTGACGGCGACGAACGGAAGGATCGAGGTTAAAAACGTTGATTCGAAGGGAGCGCTTTCGCTCTCGACCACCAACGGGACCATCTCTGGAACACTTTCCGGCAGTGCGCAGGATTATGAGATCGACGCAAGCACCGTCAACGGCGCAAACAATCTGGCGAACAGCGCAGGCGGGGGAAGATTGCTGTCCGTGCATACGGTGAATGGCTCGATTGACATCCGTTTTGCGTCCTGATCGGGAACGACGGAACTTGGACCGCCTTGACACGCTTCGCGCATTGCCCCTATAATGAGCCGGGAAGCATTTCGCTTTCCGCCCATTCGCCCTGATTGAAAGGAATTTATGACGCGGGATGATTATTTGCCGGTGACCCAGGAGGACGTGCGCCTAAGGGGCTGGGATGCGCCGGATTTTGTCTATGTCTGCGGGGATGCGTATGTGGACCATCCCTCCTTTGGCCACGCCATCATCAGCCGCGTGCTGGAAAAGGCGGGGTACAAAGTCGCCATGCTATGTCTGCCGCCCCACCAGGACGCTTCCGCTTTCCAGCGCTTCGGAAAGCCCAAGCTGGCGTTTCTGGTCTCCGCCGGGGTGATCGACAGCATGGTCAACCACTACACCGCCGCCAAAAAGACTCGGAGCGAGGATGTATACTCTCCCGGCGGCGTGGCGGGGCTCCGCCCGGACCGGGCGACCATCGTCTACTGCAACCGCATCCGCCAGGCGTATTCCGACGTGCCGATCCTGATCGGCGGCGTGGAGGCGTCTCTCAGGCGCTTCTCCCATTACGACTACTGGGAGGACAAGGTGCGCCACTCCATCCTGGTGGACAGCGGTGCGAACCTTTTGATGTACGGCATGGGCGAGACCTCCATCCTGGCCTGCGCCGCGTGGCTGAAAAGCGGCGCGGACCGCGAGGCGCTGAGAAGCATCCGCGGCATCTGCTACCTGGACAAGGATAAGCCCGAGGGCATCGAGGAACTCCCATCCCATCGTGATGTCTGTCGGGACAAGGCGGCCTACGCACGCGCCTTTATGGCACAGTACAACGAGCAGGACCCCTTCCGCGGCAAGCCGCTCTGTCAGGAGCAGGACACGAAGCGCTATTTGGTTCAGACGCCGCCCTCTTTCCCGCTCGGACGCGAGGAGCTGGACGAAGTGTACGCACTGCCCTACACCCGCCGCTGGCATCCGGATTACGACGCGCTGGGCGGCGTGCCGGCGCTGCAGGAGGTGGAGTTTTCCATCTCCGCCACCCGCGGATGCTTCGGCGGATGCAGCTTCTGTGCGCTCACCTTCCATCAGGGGCGGATTGTCCAGTCCCGCAGCCCGGAGTCCATCGTCGGGGAGGCGAAGCTGCTCACCACGCTGCCTGGCTTTAAGGGCTACATACACGATGTCGGCGGCCCCACCGCCAACTTCCGCCGCCACGCCTGCAAAAAGCAGATGACGCTCGGGGCCTGCAAAGACAGGCAGTGTCTCTACCCCAAACCCTGTGCCCGGCTCGAACCCGACCACAGTGAACTATTGTCGATCCTTCGGCGCATCCGCGCGCTGCCCGGCATCAAAAAAGTGTTCATACGCTCCGGGCTCCGCTACGATTACATGCTCCTCGACAGGGACAGCACTTTCCTGAAAGAACTGTGCCAGCACCACGTCAGCGGCCAGCTGAAGGTGGCACCGGAGCACGTATCCCCCGGCGTTCTGGCCATGATGGGCAAGCCCGGTCGTGATGTGTACGACGCCTTTGTCAAAAAGTATGAGGCCGTCAACCGCCAGCTCGGGCTCAAACAGTACCTGGTGCCCTACCTGATGAGCAGCCACCCCGGCAGCGATTTGAACGACGCGGTGGAGCTGGCGCTGTACCTTCGGGACATCGGCTATCAGCCGGAACAGGTACAGGATTTTTACCCGACGCCGGGCACGCTCAGCACCTGCATGTTTTATACGGGGCTTGACCCGCGCACCGGAAAGCCGGTCTTCGTCCCCCGCGCGCCCCGGGAGAAGGCGATGCAGCGCGCGCTGTTGCAGTACAGAAGACCGCAGAACCGCCATCTGGTGCTCGAAGCGCTGAAAAAGTGTGGGCGGGAGGATCTGATCGGTTACGGAAATGGATGCCTGGTCCGCCCGTCGGAGGGGCCTCCTCGCCAGAATGTTGAAGGGGCTTATAC
>JAEZTD010000343.1 GCA_023443705.1 Bacillota bacterium
CCGCTACCTGACCAGCCTTCCGATGAAGACGGTCGAAGCCGCCGGCCCTGTGAACCATCCCTCGTTTCAGCGGTATGTGACCATGCAGGGCGTCAAAAAGCACAATTGGTTTTTGAACCGTGCCGCGAAGCTGTACTACTTCTACTTCGTCAAGGCCGGCGTCAAGCACCTGATGATCGTGGAACTGTCGGATGAAATGGTGGGTTTGGTCAAGCGGCCGAACTACATGAATTACGGCATCTGGCAGGCATGAGGGCGTACCTTGACAACAGCGCCACCACCCGTCCTTCAGACGGCGTGACGGCGACCATGGTGGAATCGATGCGGGACGGATACTTCAATCCGTCCTCGCTCTACGCTCCGGCGATGGAAGCGGAACGAGCGATGCTCGCCTGCCGCGCGGAGATCGCCCGGGCGCTCACCGCGCGGCCGGAGGACGTCGTTTTCACCTCCGGCGGTACCGAGGCCAACAACCTGGCGATTCTCGGCGCGATCGCTGCCGGAAGGGGATCGGCCCGCGTGCTCGTCTCCTCGACGGAGCATCCGTCGGTGCTCGCGGCCTATGACGAACTTCGCGCCAGAGGGCAAGAGGTCGTCGTTCTCCCGGTGGATCGGGAAGGGCAATTGGACTGGGCTCAGCTGGAGAAAGCGCTCTCGGGCGGGGCGGCGCTCGTCAGCGCGATGCAGGTCAACAACGAGAGCGGCGCGGTGCTGGACGCGAGGAAGCTGGCCGAAACGGTGCGCGCCCTGTCCCCGGCGGCGATGATCCACGTGGACGGCGTGCAGGGCTTTCTGCGCATGCCCTTCGACAGCCGGGGCGTGGACTTCTACACGTTGTCGGCCCACAAGCTGCATGGCCCCAAGGGCGTGGGGGCGCTGGTGATGGGCCCGAAGGCGAGGGTCAAGCCCCGTCAGGTGGGCGGAGGGCAGGAAAAGGGCCTGCGCTCCGGCACTGAGAACACGCCGGGCATCGCGGGGCTCAGGCAGGCCATTTGCGAGATGCGCGGGATGGGCGACGTTGGCAAGCAGCTTCGGGCGAAGAAGCTGCGACTGTGGAACGCAATCCTGCAGGCGGTGCCACGGGCGGAGGTCTTCGGCCCCGCGCCGGAGGCGGGCGCGCCCCACATATTGAACGTGGGTTTTCCGGGGGTGCGCGGCGAGGTCATGCTGCACGCGCTGGAGGGCGACGGGGTCTACGTGTCCACCGGCTCGGCCTGCTCTTCCAAGAAGCGCAAGGTCAGCCCGGTGCTCATCGCCATGGGCATCCCGGCGGAGCGTGCCGAGTGCGCCATCCGCTTCAGCATGTCCCCCCACACCACGGAGGAAGAAATCGACTATGCCGCGGAGCGCGTCGGCGCGCAGTACGCGGTGCTGTCAAAGTTTTGGAGGCGATGAACGTGCGGGAAGTTTTGCTCGTGCGCTTTGGGGAAGTTCATTTGAAGGGCCTCAACCGCCCTTATTTTCTGCGCAAGCTGGTGGACAACATCAAGTTTGCGGTGAAGCCGCTGGGCGGGCGCGTGTGGATGAGCGACGCGCGCATCTACGTGTCGGACGCGAGCGACATGGCGCTGGCGATGGAAAAGGTCTGCCGCGTGTTCGGCGTGTACTCGGTCAGCGTGGCGAAAGAGTTGGACAAGGATTACAACGCCATCGCCGAGGCCGTGGTGGAAACCGCAAGGCCGCTCTCCGGCACCTTTAAAATTGAAGCCCGGCGCAGCGACAAGCGCTTTCAGCCGGATTCTATGGTGATGGGCCGCGAGCTGGGGGGGAAGGTTCTGGACGCCAATCCCGCCCTCCGGGTGGACGTGCACAAGCCCGAACACAAAATCTCGGTGGAGATCCGCGACATGGCCTACGTCTATTCCGGTGAAAAAATCGCCGTGGGCGGCATGCCGCTGGGCACCGGCGGCCGGGCGGCGCTGCTCCTCTCCGGCGGCATCGACAGCCCCGTGGCGGGTTATCAGATCATGCGCCGGGGCGTGACGATCCGGGGCATCCACTTCTTCAGCTTCCCCTACACCAGCGAGCGCGCCAAGCAGAAGGTGATCGACCTCGCGGCCATCCTGGGCGCGTACGGCGGCGGCATGCCGGTGGACGTGGTGCCCTTTACGAAGATTCAGATGGAGATCCACGAAAAGTGCCCGGATGAGTTCGGAACCCTCATCATGCGTCGGTTCATGATGCGCATTGCGGAAAAGCTCGCGAAGCGCCGCGGTTGCCTCGCCCTCGTCACCGGGGAGAACCTGGGGCAGGTGGCCAGCCAGACGTTGGAGGCCATCACCGTCACCGACCGGGTGGTGGAGATGCCGGTGTTCAGGCCGCTGATTGGCCTAGACAAGCTGGAAATCACCCAGATGGCGACGCGGATCGGCACCTACGAAACTTCAATCCTGCCATACGAGGACTGCTGCACGGTGTTCACGCCGCGCCACCCGGCCACGAAGCCCCATCTTGAGGACATCGAAAAGGCCGAGGCGCTGCTCGACTGTGACGCGCTCATCGACGAGGCGGTGGAGAATACCGAGGAAGTCAGGTATTGGGTGCAGTAGAGCGGTATGCAGGCTGACAACAAAAAATAGAAACGATGCAAAAGGCGCCGGGAATCCGAAATGGATTCCCGGCGCCCATCGTATGCCGTCTTTGATTTGCTTGGAATCAGAAGAACTTATGGAAGATGAACTGGTCCAGAAGGATCAGGATGCCAAGGAGGCCGGTGTACACGCCAAACCAGGTCAGCCGCACGCGGCGCACGATGGACAGCATGAACTTGATCGCCAGGAAGCCGAAGGCCGCGCTGGTGATGATCCCGGTCACAAGCGGCAGCGCACCGCCCATCTCCGCGATCAGCGTGCCGTCAAAAGCCCCGCTGCCGTTTTTTATAAACTCCAGAACGATTGCGCCGAGGATCGCAGGAACCGACATCAGAAACGCGAAGTCCGCCGCCCGCTTCCTCGAAAGGCCGCTGGCGATGCCGCCGGAGATGGTCGATCCGGAGCGGGAAATGCCTGGCAGGATGGCCAGTGCCTGCATAAGGCCCATAACCACCGCGTTGTACCATTTGACGCTTTTGGTTTCAAACGACACGCCGCTGATGAGGTCCGCGAGCCAGATGATCAGCGTGGTCATCAGAAACGCGAAGCCGATGAATTCGGTTGAAAATGCGTCGTCAAAATCAAAGATGAGCGCGGCGGCGACCGTCGGCAGCGTCGCGATCACGAGCAGCCAGATCTCGCTCTTCATTGGGTTTTTGAAAAGGTCGAGAATCATCTTCCACAACCGCTTCCAGTACACCACGACGACCGCGACCAGCGTGCCCACGTGAAGCAGTATGTCCAGCGTAAGGAAATTTTCCGTGGAAAAGCCGAAGAGCTTTTGCACCAGGGTCAGGTGCCCCGTAGAGCTGATGGGCAAGAATTCCGTCAGGCCCTGAACGAGCCCCAGCCAAAAAGCCTGCATGATGGACATACAAGCGCCTCCTTCTGCTTCGTCGGATAGCGTGTTACTATTTTACGACAAAAACCTCGCGCACACAAGCGAAATATGCTTATTTCCATTGTATTAGCCGGCGATGCTGCGTGAAATCGCCTTTTTGAGCGCTTTTGCCGCCAGCGGCGCTGCGACGTCGCCACCCGCACCGCCCTTTTCGACCACCACCGCGATGGCGTAGGGGTGGCCGGGGTCGTCCACGTAACCGACAAACCAGGCGTCGGTGGGGACGGACTTGTCGTCGCTCGTCTCGGCGGAGCCGGTCTTGCCGCAGACGGTGTACCCCTTGATGGCCGCTTTTTTCGCGGTGCCGACTTTTACCACCTGCGCCATGTACTTACCCACGGTCCCGGCCACGTCTTCCGTCATCACGCGGGCGTAGGTGCCGGAGGCGGTTCGAAGGCGGGGAAGGCCGCCGACGCCCGTCACCTGCTTCACGAGCTGGGGCGTGGGCATTGCGCCGCCGTTTGCGACGGCGGAGGTGATCATCGCCATGTGCAGCGGCGT
>JAEZTD010000039.1 GCA_023443705.1 Bacillota bacterium
GAATATATGCACGATGACCGAGGAGTAATCCAGTACAATCCACCTCGCCTCGCTCATGCCTTCGTGGCGGCGCGTTTCGACGCCTTCGGCGGAGAGCTTATCCCCCACCTCTTCCGCCAACGCGCGCACGGCCAGCGCATTCCGGCCGCTGGCGATGACAAAGTAATCGGCGATGGAGGTCAGATGGCCTACGTTGACCACGAGGATGTCCTCGCCTTTTTTGTCGCCGAGCACCTCGGCAATCCGCATGGCCAACTCCTTGGGTTGCTTCATAGTATCTCCTCCGTCGGTTTTTGACCCGATAGCATTTTAATGGTGTTCTCATCCGGCTCGAGCCCTCGAGCGCGTACGTAGCGCATCGTATTTTCAGCCGCCATGCGCACCGCTCGGTCGAGATTCCGAAACGCTTCCTGTCGCAGTTCGTCGAGACCCGGATAGTTTGGGCGGTTGGGCTCGATGAAATCCGCCAGGTAAACGATCTTCTCGAGTTGGCTCATCCCCTCGTGGCCGGTGGTATGCCAGCGTATGGCGGAGAGGATTGCCTCGTCTGTGATGCCGTAGCGCTGCTTCGCGAGGCTTGCCCCAGCGGGCGCGTGCATCAGCGCACGGAGGGCCGTTCCGCCAACCCGCTCCCCGACCAGCCTGCGCATCTCCGCGCTGTCCAGGCATCTCGCGCAATCGTGCAGGAGCGCCGCGACCCGCGCCTTCTCGACATCCTCGCCGTAGCGCTGCGCCAGCTTGACGGCGGTCTGCTCCACGCCCAGCGTGTGCCGGTAACGGTCCTTCGAAAGAGATTTCTGAAGGTGCGCGAGCATCGGGTCCTGGTAGAGTCCGCGCGAGCGGATGTACGTTAAGACGCTGGGCGGCACCATCGATTCCACGGGAAGGCCGCGGGCGACGGAGCGCCGTACATTCGTGGAAGAAATGTTGACCTCTTCCATCACAAGGGGCGTGATGGTCAGCGCGTAACGCCGGGAAAGCTGCTGCCGCTGAAGTTCGGCTTCGGCGGCGGTTACGTCCGCCCTCGGCGCGAAGGCGATGCCCGAAAGAAGAGACGCGACGCGGGGAAAGTTTCGCCAGGATTCAATGCGTACAAGGGTGTCGGCACCGACGATGTATGTGAACCGATCGGACGGATAATTCGCCTTCAACAGCTCCAGTGTATCGACCGTGTACGTCTGGCCCGCGCGCGAGACCTCCATATCCAGCGTTCGAAAGCCCGCCCGACCTTTGGTCGCCAACTCGACCATTTCGAGCCTGTCCGAGGCGCTCGCCAGTTCTTCCTTGTGCGGCGGGTCGCCATCGGGGATGAACAGCACTTCGTCAAGTCTCAGTTGCTCCAATGCGGCCCCGGCCATCCTGAGATGGCCGTTGTGGATGGGGTCGAACGTCCCACCCATTATGCCGTAGGCCTTCAAACGCATCTCTCCTTCTTCTAAATTATTATAAACCATTTCGTCCATTCAGAAAAGCAAAAAGCGCATGAAAATACAGGATTTGGCACAATATATTGATGTAAACCGAAAAGGAGGCTGTCAAATGGGCAAAACAGCACGCACAATCGACGCATTTGCGCTGGGCGCACTTTCCTACGCGATGGCCTTTGGGTATTTCTTCCGCTTCATGGGAATCTTCTGGGCAGCGGCAATATTGGCCATTGTCCCCTCTGCGCTCATCGTGTGGGGCTTCATTCGCTGGTCTGCCCGAAGGGCCGATCGGCGTGAACGTGCGCGGCGCGCGCGTGCGATGGTGGATGGGCTTGCCTTCCTACGGGAGGATGAAGCCAAGGCACAGGCGGAGCGATACGCGGAATTTCACGGAACGCTCCTTTTGCGCCACCCCAAGGGCCGCGCGCTGGATGCGGACGAGGTGCTCGCCGTATGGCGGAATAGCGGCGGCGAATCGCTCGAGATCGCAACCACAGGGCCAGTTTCGGACGGCGCCTGGGCGGCGGCGGCGGCGCTTTCGGGTCCTAACGTGCATCTTCTGGACGCCCGGGCCTTGACGGCGCGCTTTGAGAAGCACGACCTCCCCGAAGCGCCAAAAACAAAGCGGCGGTGGCCGCGGCTGTCGATCCCCGTGAAAAGGGCCAAGCACTGCGCGATCTATGGATGCGCAATGCTTGGCATCTATCTGGTTACCGGACTTTGGACCTATCTTGCCGCCGCGCTCATTTTGCTGGCGCTGACGATTCTTGCGCTTCGGCGCCGAACGCCTCGCTCGGGCTCGCCGGCGTAAACTTAAGCTGTTCGCCTTCCGCGAATACCTTCACGCGCTCGCCCATGTGGATCGATCCGCTCAGAAGTTCCTCGCTCAGGGAGTCCTCCACCATGCGCTGTATGGCGCGGCGCAGCGGCCTTGCGCCGTACTGCTGGTCAAAGCCGGCGTTGGCCAGGAGCTTCACGGCAGACTCGTCGATTTCAAGCTCGACGCCGCGCTCCGCCAGACGCTTCGCGACAGCGTCCATCATCAGCTTTGCGATGGCGAGGATGTCATTCTCCTCGAGCTGATGGAACACGATGATCTCGTCGACGCGGTTCAGGAACTCGGGCCGGAAGATCTGCTTAAGCTCGCCCATGACGTTGTCCTTCATCGCCTCGTAGCTTTTCTCGGCGCTGTCGGCGGAGCCGAAGCCGAGCGTGCGCTGCTTTTTCAGCGTGGAAGCGCCTGCGTTGGATGTCATGACGATTACGGTGTTCTTGAAGTCGACGATGCGGCCCTGGCCGTCGGTCAGGCGGCCGTCCTCGAGGATCTGCAAAAGCACGTTGAACACGTCCGGATGCGCCTTCTCCACCTCGTCAAGAAGCAGAACGGAATAGGGCTTTCTGCGCACTTTTTCGGTGAGCTGCCCACCCTCTTCATGGCCGACGTAACCCGGAGGCGATCCGATCATTCGGGAGACGGAGTGCTTTTCCATGTATTCCGACATGTCGATGCGGATCAGGCTGTCCTCGTCGCCGAACAGCGCCTCGCCCAGCGCCTTGCAAAGCTCGGTCTTACCGACGCCTGTGGGGCCCAGGAAGATGAACGAGCCGATGGGGCGTCGCGGATCCTTGAGACCGGCGCGGGCGCGGCGCACGGCGCGGGCGACGGCCTTGGTGGCTTCGTCCTGGCCGATCACGCGGCGGTGGAGGATCTCCTCAAGATTGAGAAGCCTCGTGCGCTCGTCCTCGGTCATGCGGGTGACGGGAATGCCGGTCCACATGGACACGATGCCGGCGATCTCCTCCTCGCCCACCGTTTCTACCTTTTCATCGCGGCGCTGCTCCCAGGATTTGCGCCGCTCGGCCATCTCGTTTTGCAGCTGTTTTTTTTGGTCGCGCAGCTTAGCGGCTTTTTCAAAGTCCTCATGGGCGACGGCTTCCTCGGTCTCCTTGTTGAGCGCTTCCAGGCGCGACTCCTGCTCCTTCATGTCCGGCGGCGCGGTGAAAGCCTTGATGCGCACGCGGGAAGCCGCCTCATCGACGAGGTCAATGGCCTTATCGGGCAGGAATCGGTCGGAGATGTAGCGGTCGGAAAGGGTAACCGCCGAGCGAATCGCCTCGTCGGTAATGCGGACGCGGTGGTGCGCCTCATAGCGGTCGCGAAGCCCCATAAGGATGGCGATGGCTTCGTCCACACTGGGTTCGCCCACGGTCACCGGCTGGAAGCGGCGCTCGAGGGCCGCGTCCTTCTCGATGTGCTTGCGGTATTCATTGAGCGTCGTAGCGCCGATGCACTGAAGCTCGCCTCTGGCCAGGAGCGGCTTTAAAATATTCGCCGCGTCGATGGCGCCCTCTGCCGCGCCAGCGCCCACCAGCGTGTGCAGCTCGTCGATGAACAGGATGACGTTCGAGGCCTTCTTGATCTCGGCCATCGCGTTCTTCAGCCGTTCTTCAAATTCGCCGCGGTATTTGGCTCCGGCCAGCATGCCCGCAAGATCCAGCGAAAGCACGCGCTTGCCCCTGAGAATCTCCGGAATGCTGCCAGATATGATCAGTTCCGCCAGCCCTTCGACGATGGCGGACTTACCGACGCCCGGTTCACCGATGAGCACCGGGTTGTTCTTCGTGCGCCGCGACAGTATCTGAACGATGCGCTCGATCTCCTTCGCGCGGCCGATCACCGGGTCCAACTCGCCGGCCGCCGCCGCGCGGGTCAGGTCGCGGCTGAACTGGTCGAGCACCGGCGTCTTTTCGCTCTTCGCGCCGCCGGGCGCGCCGTTTGTCTCGCTGGACTTGATGGCGATGAGCAGATCCTCTCGCGCCTTGCCAAGATCCAGCCCCAGCTTGACCAGAACGTGCGCGGCCACGCCCTCGCGCTCGTGCATCAGCGCCAGCAGGAGGTGCTCCGTGCCCACATAGTTCTGGCCGAGGTCCCGCGCCTCTCGGGCGCTCTGCTCCAGCACTTTTTTGGTTCTGGGCGTATAGGTCATGATTTTGCTTTCGGTATCGTCTTCTCCGCGGCCGAGCAGCGTCACAATTTCCTGACGCACGTCGTCAAGCCGCACGCTCCCAAGTACCGCGTCCGCGGCGCCCGGATCCGCGAGTACGCCGAGCAGCAAATGTTCCGTGCCCACATAGCTGCGGCCAAGACCGGCCGCCTCCCGCTGTGCGGTCACCAGCGCGCGCTGTGCGCGTTCGGTAAATCTAGAAAAAAATGCCATATTACCCTCCATATTGGTCAAGATAAGTTCTTGATTCGCTCGCGCAACCGATCTGCCCGGAGTATGTCGCGCTCGCGATCGCTCATTTCGTGCTGTGTTTCCATGTTGAGGGATGCGCTCTGCAAATCCATCATCATGTTGTCCACTTCGTTCAAGTGTGCGTCCACCATGTCCATGCTGACCGCCATGCGAAGGTCCGAGTACCGCTGCATGAACTCAACAGCACCCATCATGCGGGCGTTAGCCATCAGCCCGATCGAGCGCATCAGCCGGTCGTAGAGTCCCATGGCGTCCTGTTCCCGGAGTTGGCCCCGCACCGACCGCTCCTGCGCCGCAAGCTGCGCGGTGGCGGCAACCAGTGTCTTGATGATGTCCTCTTCCGTCCTGCCCAAGGTGACCTGGTTCGATAGCTGGTACAGGCATCCCCGGGCGTCGCTGCCCTCGCCATACAGCCCGCGCACCGTGAGGCCCAGTTTGGAAATGGCCTGAATGACCGCGCTGATGCGGTTGGTGATGGTCAATGCCGGAAGGTGCAGCATCGCAGACGCCCGCATGCCAGTGCCGGTATTGGTCGGGCAGGTGGTGAGGTAGCCAAACTGGGGGTCATAGGCGTACTTGCCAGAGGCTGAGAGCGCGTCGTCCACCTCAAAAGCGAGGTGGGCTGCTTCATCCGGCTGCAGGCCGGGCAGCAGCGCCTGATGCGCAGGTGATCTTCCTCATTGATCATTACCGAGACGCGTTCGTCGGCCCGGATGAGCGCCGCAGAGATGTCCGGCGTCTTCAGCAGATCATAGCTGATCAGATGATGCTCCACCATCTGATTTCTCGCATCGCCGCTTAGACCCTTCATCAGGTGGCACTGATACTCGCCAATC
>JAEZTD010000351.1 GCA_023443705.1 Bacillota bacterium
TCGCGGAGCTTCCCCGGAACCTGCTGCTCATCTTCCAGCCCGCGGAGGAGGGCGGCGGCGGAGCGCGAAGCATCGCATCGTGTGGCGCTTTCGAGCGGCGAAATGTGACGCACATCTTCGGCCTGCACGTCGCGCCGGAGCTGCCCGTCGGCACCCTCGCGTCCCGTCCGGGGGCATTCTTCTCAAAATCCAGCGAAGTCTACGTCACTTTCCGAGGAAAGAGCGCCCATGCTGCCAATTCGGAGGAAGGTCTCGACGCGCTGTCCGCCGGGGCGGATTTCCTCCTGCGCGCCCAGGCGATGGAAAAGGCCTTTCCGGCGGAGGTCTTCCGCCTTTTAAAGTTCGGCAAATTCACCGCGGGCACCGCGGCCAACATCATCGCCGAGGAGGCACGCCTGACCGGCACGCTGCGCGCCTTTGACAATAACGTATTCGCCGATCTTCAAAAGGGCCTCGCGGACACCGCCCTCGGCGTTGAAGCCAAGTGGGGCGTTCAGGTAGACCTCGACTACTCGCCAAGCTACCCGCCCCTTCTGAACGACCCCGCGCTTTACGCACGCGCGGTTCCGCTCATCAAGGGCTTCGATTACCGCGAGCTCCCGAAACCCACCATGCTCAGCGAGGATTTTTCCTATTACCTCGAAAAGGCGCCCGGCGTGTTCTTCAAGCTGGGCATCGGCACCGGCATCCCGCTGCATACCCCCGAGTTCGACTTTGACGAATCCGCCCTCGTTTACGGCGTGGAGGCGATGGTCGCGCTGGCGAACCTGAAATAAGCCCGGCGCGGGACGCTTTTGTTTTTGCACCGACCTCACTTCATCTTAGTATCATAGTAAAACGTTAACTTGACATCATGGCGCGCCCGTGCTACGCTTTGCGGCAAGGAGCTGATGCCGATGAACCCGTTCGAGGACATTTTGAGGCCGGAGGAGCGCGTAACGCTGACGCTTCGCCGCATGTACGAGCGCCACGGCTACCAGAAATACCTGATGGGGCGGTTCGAGGAATACGAGCTGTACCTCGAAAACAAGAATTTTCTGGGCGCGAAGTCGATCATCACTTTCAACGACGTAGACGGGCGGCTTCTTGCGCTGAAGCCGGACGTAACCCTTTCCATCGCAAAAAACACCCATGCCACCCGCGCCTCCAGCGAAAAATTCTACTACCTTGAAAACGTGTACCGGCAGGACAGGCACAGCCGCGCGTACCGGGAGATCAGCCAGCTGGGGCTCGAGTACATCGGCGCGCTGACCGACTACGCCGCCGGGGAAGTCCTGACCTTGGCCATGCGCACGCTCAAGGAGATCTCCCCCTCCGCGAAGCTGCAGTTGTCCCACGCGGGCTTCGTGCAGTCGCTCCTCGACAGCCTGACGGTGGACGAATCCGCCCGCCGCGCGCTGACCGATCTGATCCGCAGAAAAAACCTGGACGACCTGAGCGCCCGGGCGGCGTCTCTCGGCGTCGCACCGGCGGCGGTGCCGCTCCTTTCCGCGGCCTGCCAGCTTTCCGGCCCGCTCGAGGAAACCCTCGACCGCGCCCGTAAGGTCGCCATCACGCCGGGCATGACCGAGGCGCTCCATAAGCTGGAGCGCATGCGCGAAGCGCTGGACGCCGCGGGCTGCCTGGACGGCGTGTCGCTGGACTTCTCCCTGATGAACGACCTCGACTACTACTCCGACCTCGTCTTCCGCGGCTATGTGGAGGGACTGCCCCGCGCGGTGCTGGCGGGCGGCTGCTATTCAAGCCTTCTCAAAAAGTTCGGCCGTGATCTTGAGGCCGTGGGCTTCGCGGTGTATTTGAACGAGCTTACCTTTCTATACGATGGCGCGAAGGCCCGCGACGTGGACGTTCTGCTCCTCTACGGCGAGGGAGACGACCCCGCCGAAGTGGTGCGAAAGGTGGACGAACTGATCGGCCGGGGCATGAGCGTGCGCGCCGAGCTGACGGCGCCCCAGGGGCTTCGCTTCGGCCGACAGATGACGATGGAGGAGGCCAAACCATGCTGAACATTGCGCTCCCCAAGGGGCGGCTGGGCGATCAGGTGTACCGGCTCTTCTCCGGCATCGGCTACGAGTGCCCGGCGCTTCTGGACGACAACCGAAGGCTTGTGTTTGAAAACCCGGAGCGCCGGGTCAGGTACCTTCTGGTCAAGCCCAGCGACGTGCCCATCTACGTGGAGCACGGCGCGGCGGACGTGGGCGTGGCCGGGCGGGACGTGCTGCTCGAGGCGCAGCCGGACGTATACGACCTGATGGATCTCAAAATCGGCAAATGCCGCCTGTCAATCGCCGCCCCAAACGGCTACATCGAAAACCGGGACAGGGCGCTTCGCGTCGCCACCAAGTACCCGCGCGTCGCGCGGGATCATTACGCGTCGGTCAACCGGGACATCGAGATCATCAAGCTCAACGGCTCCATCGAGCTTGCGCCCATCCTGGGCCTCTCGGACGTGATCCTGGACGTGGTCGAATCCGGCAAGACGCTGGTTGAAAACGACCTTTCCATCCTTGAAACAGTGCATTCAGTGAGCGCGCGGCTGATCGCCAACCGCTCCAGCTATATGTTCAAGGAGGACATGATCCGCGAAATGCATGAAAAGCTCCGGGAGGTGGTCATATGATTGAGATCGTCCGCGCGTCCCATGTTTCTCCGGAATCGCTGCGCACCCGCCAGCAGGCGCTGAGCGAAACCGCCGACCGCGCCGCCCGGGAGATCATTGAGCGCGTAAACGCGGAGGGCGACCGGGCTGTCCTTGAGCTCACCGAGCGCTTCGATGGCGCGAAACTCTCCACCCTCGCGGTGACCGAGGCCGAGTTTCTGGAAGCCGAGGAAAAGACCGACCCCGCATTGAAAGAACTCCTCGCCCGCGCGGCGGAGAACATCCGCGCGTTTCACACGCATCAGGCGCGCACCGGGTTTATGGTGTCCGACCGGCCGGGCGCGGTACTGGGACAGATCATCCGCCCTCTTGAGCGGGTGGGGCTGTACGTGCCGGGCGGCACGGCCAGCTATCCGTCGAGCGTTTTGATGAACGCCATTCCGCCGGAAATCGCCGGTGTCCGGGAGCGCGTGATCGTCACCCCGCCGGGCAGGAACGGGAAAATCGCCCCCGCCATCCTGACCGCCGCGCGGATCGCGGGCGTCGGGCGCGTGTTCAAATGCGGCGGCGCGCAGGCGGTGGCTGCGCTGGCCTACGGCACCGAATCGATCCCGAAGGTGGATAAAATTGTAGGCCCAGGCAACGCCTACGTGGCAGCCGCCAAGCGGCGGGTGTACGGCCTTGTGGACATCGACATGATCGCCGGGCCCAGCGAGGTGCTGGTGATCGCCGACGACCCGAGAGACGCGCGCGCCATCGCCTGCGACATGCTGGCGCAGGCGGAGCATGACCCGCTCGCCGCCGCGATCCTCCTAACGCCCAGCGAAAAGCTGGCGCTCCTCGTGCAAAGCCTGCTCGAGGAGGAGATCGCCCGGATGCCCCGTGCGGAGATCGCCCGAAAATCCATCGACATGAACGGGCGGATCGTACTGGTGAACGACCTTTCCGAGGCGATGACGCTGTCCAACGTGATCGCGCCGGAGCACCTGGAGCTTTGCGTGGATGAACCTTTTTCTCTGCTCGGCGCGGTTCGGAACGCGGGCAGCGTTTTTCTCGGCCGAAACGCGCCGGAGGCGCTGGGCGATTACTGGGCGGGTCCCAACCACACGCTCCCCACCGGCGGCGCAGCCCGCTTCTCATCGCCGCTGTCGGTGGACGACTTTCTCAAAAAAACCCAGTACATCAGCTACGACCGCGCCGCGCTTCGGGACGCGAAGGATTCCATCGTCCGGCTGGCCGAGGCCGAAGGCCTCTACGCCCACGCCCGTTCGGTGGAAGTCCGGTTTGAGGAGGAAGCATGAGCCGCTTTTTTAGCCCCCGGCATCAGGCGCTCACCGCCTACACGCCGGGCGAGCAGCCGCGGGTGAAACTTATTAAACTCAACACCAACGAAAGCCCCTATCCCCCGTCGCCGGAGGCGATCCGCGCACTGTCTGCGGAGGCGATCGAGGCCTTCCGTCTCTACAGCGACATCCCCGCCCGGGATCTGTGCGCCGCCACGAGCGAATTTTACGGCGTGAACCCCTCCTGGATTCTCTACGGCAACGGATCAGACGAAATCCTCGCCTTCGCGTTTCAGGCGTTTGGCGAAAGGGGCGTCTCTTTTCCGGACATCACCTACGGCTTCTATCCGGTGTGGGCCGAGCTTTACGGCCTGCGCGCGAAGGTCATCCCGGTGGCGGAGGATTTTTCCATCGACCCGGAAGCGTACCGGGGCGGCGGACTGATCGTCCTCGCCAACCCCAACGCGCCCACCGGCATCGCGCTGCCGCTTGATAGGGTCGAAGGGTTGATTCGTGCAAACCCGGACGCGGTGGTCCTCGTCGACGAGGCCTACGTGGACTTCGGCGGCGAATCCGCGGTGCCGCTGGTGGCGCGCTACGACAACCTTGTTGTGGTCGAGACTTTTTCAAAATCCCGCTCCCTCGCCGGGGCACGCCTCGGCTTCGCAGTCGCACAGCCCCACCTGATCGAGGACCTCGACCGCATCAAGTGTTCTTTCAACCCCTACAACGTAGGCACACCGGCGCAGCTGATGGGCGCGGCAGCAATGCGGGACAGGGCATACTTTGACAAAACCCGCCACGCCATCATGGAAACCCGGGAATGGACGCGGGCGGCGCTTACGGAAATGGGCTTTTGCGTACTCCCGTCCTCAGCCAACTTCCTGTTCGCCCGGCCGCCGAAGGTCTCCGGCGCGGCGATGCAGAAAGCGCTCCGGTCGCGGAGCATCCTCGTTCGCCGCTTCGACCTTCCCCGCATCCGGGACTACCTGCGCATCTCGATCGGCACGCCGGAAGACATGCTAGCGCTCATCGACGCCGCCAAAGGCATACTGGAGGAATTGACATGAGAGAGAGCAACGTTACCCGAAAGACCGCCGAGACGGACATTCAGCTAAAGTTGAAACTCGACGGGTTCGGCGCGTCCGAAATCGACACCGGCTGCGGGTTTCTCGACCACATGCTGACGCTGTTTTCCTTTCACGGCCGGTTTGACCTGACCGTCCGCTGCACGGGCGACACGCGGGTGGACGACCACCACACGGTGGAGGACGTCGGCATCGCGCTGGGGCGGGCGTTTTCGGATGCGCTGGGCGACCGGGCCGGCATCGCGCGCTACGGCAGCTTCCTCTTGCCGATGGATGAAGCGCTGGTTCTGTGCGCCCTGGATATCAGCGGGCGCGCGCACCTGGAGTACGGACTGACGCTGCCCACAGAGAAGATCGGCACTTTCGATACCGAATTGGGGCGGGAGTTCTTCCTCGCGGTCTCGCGGGAGCTGAAGCTGACGCTTCACCTCAGGCAGTTCTCCGGGCTAAACAGCCACCACATTCTAGAGGCGGCGTTCAAGGGCTTTGGCCGGGCCATGCGAGTAGCCGTGGCCGTCGATCCGGACGCCCGCGGCGGCGCGGCGTCTACGAAAGGCGTACTGCTATGATTGCGATCATCGATTACGGCGTGGGCAACCTCTACTCCCTCAGCCGCTCGCTGGACAGCCTGAACCTTGAAAACAAGGTGACGCGGGACGAGGCCGAGCTCCGGTCGGCGGATAAGATCATCCTGCCCGGGGTCGGCGCGTTCGGCGACGCGATGGAAAAACTCGAGGGCACAGGCCTCGTCCCCGTCGTCCGGGAGCAGGCGGAGGCTGGCGTGCCGCTCCTTGGCATCTGCCTTGGGATGCAGCTTCTGTTTGAAAAGGGCTACGAGTACGGCGAGCATGACGGGCTGGGGCTTCTGACCGGCGAAGTTAAGCCGATGGCCGGTGACCTGCCTCCGGGGCTGAAGGTCCCTCACATCGGCTGGAACGCACTGAACCTCCGCCGGGAATGCCCGATTCTGAAATATGTCCGCGAGGGCGACTGCGTGTACTACGTGCATTCCTTTTACGCCGTAAACTGCGAGGACGCAACCGTCGCGACCAGCGAGTACGGCGTTCCGGTCGTCGGCGCCGTGCGGCGGGGCAATGTGTACGGCACTCAATTCCACCCGGAGAAGAGCGGGCGCGTGGGGCTTTCCATCCTGAAGGCGTTCGGGGAGGTGGGCGCATGATCCTCTTTCCGGCCATCGACCTTCGCGGCGGCCGCGTGGTGCGGCTGACGGAGGGCGACTTCGGACGCATGACCGTCTATGGCGAAAACCCGGTGGAAACGGCGAAAAGCTTCCAGGTCGCGGGCGCGACGCATTTGCACCTGGTGGACCTCGACGGCGCGAAGGACGGAACACAGGCGAACCTGCCCGTGATCAGCGTCATCGTCCGGGAAACCGGCCTCTTCATCGAGGTGGGCGGCGGCGCGCGGGACGAGGAGCGCGTGAAACGCTATCTCGACGCCGGAGCTTCCCGTGTGATCCTGGGCACGATGGCGGTGGAGAACCCCGCGCTGATGAAGGTACTCGCGGCAAAATATCCCGGTAAAATCGCGGCGGGCGTCGACGCGAAGGACGGCTTCGTCGCCATCCACGGCTGGCGTACGCTGACGGACCTCCCGGCACTTGATTTTTTGAAATCCCTCCCCGGCCGGGGCGTCGGGACGGCGGTCTACACCGATATTTCGACCGACGGCATGCTTTCCGGCACAAACCTTGAAGCCTTCCGGGATGCGGCGAAGATCGAAGGACTTGACATCGTCGCCTCCGGCGGCATTACCTTCGAGCATGAGCTGGCCGCGCTGAAAGTGCTCGGCGTCTACGGCGTGATCGTCGGCAAGGCGCTCTACGCCGGTAAACTCGACCTCGTCCGCGCGCTCGAGTTTACCAAGGAGGACGTATGATTACAAAGCGCATTATCCCCTGCCTCGACGTCCGGAGCGGGCGCGTGGTCAAGGGCACAAACTTTGAATCCATTCAAGACGTGGCCGACCCGGTGGAAATGGCCGCCTTTTACAACGAGAGCGGCGCGGACGAATTGGTGTTCTACGACATCACCGCGTCCTACGAGGGGCGCAGGCTATTTTCGGACATCCTCCTGCGCACCGCGGCGGAGGTGTTCATCCCCCTCACCGTGGGCGGCGGCATCAATGACCTGGACGACTTCGACCGCGTGCTGAAGGCCGGGGCGGACAAAGTCTCGGTCAACTCCGGCGCGATCACGGATCCCTCCCTCATCGGCCGGGCGGCGAAGCGCTACGGCGACCAGTGCGTGGTATTGTCGATGGACGTAAAGCGCGTAGACGGCGCGTTCCGCGTTTTCGCGAAGGGCGGCCGGGTTGATACCGGCATCGACGCCCTCGTTTGGGCGCGCTCCGGCCAAAATAGCGGCGCGGGAGAGCTGGTCGTAAACTCCATTGACGCCGATGGTGTCAAGGGTGGCTTCGACCTGGAGATGCTGGAGGCCATCGCCTCGGTCACGTCGATCCCGCTGATCGCCTCCGGCGGCGCGGGCGGCATTTCGCACTTCATCGACCTGTTCACCGCCTGTCCGCAGGTGGACGCGGGACTGGCGGCGTCGATCTTCCACCGAAAGGAAGTCGCGATCGAGGACCTCAAGGTCGCGATGGCGGAAAACGGAATTCCCGCAAGGAGGCTTGACCATGTTTGAGGAACTGAAGTTTAACGAGCGCGGACTGATCCCGGCCATCGTACAGGACAGATGGTCGAAGGAAGTGCTGACCCTCGCCTATATGAACCGGGAGAGCCTTGAAATCTCAATCCGGGAGGGGCGCACCTGCTTTTTCAGCCGGTCGCGGCAAACCTTGTGGCGCAAGGGCGAAACCAGCGGCAACGTGCAGCGCATCGCCTCCATCCGCGCCGACTGCGACGGCGACGCGCTGGTGATCGAGGTGGACCGGGACGGCCCCGCCTGCCACACGGGAAGCGACTCCTGCTTTTTCAGCCCCGTTCATGAAAGCGAGCCGCCCTTTTCGCTGAGCGCGCTGTACCATCTGATCGAAGGCCGCAAAAAGACGCCGCAGCCCGGCTCCTACACCAACTACCTCTTAGACAAGGGCGCGGACAAGATTTTGAAAAAGATCGGCGAGGAGAGCGCCGAGGTGCTGATCGCCGCGAAAGGCGGCGACAAGGAAGAAACCGTCTTTGAAATCAGCGACCTCGCCTACCACCTGCTGGTGCTGATGGTTGAAATGGGCATCTCGCCCAAGGACATCCTGTCCCAACTGGCCTCGCGCCACGTTGTGGACAAGAAGGTCAAGCAGGAGAAAATGCAATAGTCCGCAATGAACCCGCGAAACAGTCGGAAGGCTCGACGCGGTACCTGTCGGGCGCCGCGCACGCGCGGCGCCATGTTTATATTACAAACGTTTAACTGTTCTCCATTGATATCGTGCGGATTTTGTCGTATAATATGCATGTTGATAAATATAATGTTCGTGTTTTGAGGTGCCGACAATGAAGAAGGTAGCCATCCTCATGGGCAGCGACAGCGACCTCACCGTGATGAAGGGCGCGGCGGATGCCCTCGACCGCCTGGCCATCCCCTATGAAGTCCGCGTCCTATCGGCGCACAGAACGCCCGCGCTCGCGCAGAAATTTGCCTGCGAAGCGCGGGCGAATGGTTTTGGCGCGATCATCTGCGCGGCGGGCAAAGCGGCGCATCTGGCGGGTGCCATCGCCGCCAATACGACGGTCCCGGTCATCGGCGTGCCGATCAACGCGTCCTTGGAGGGGCTGGACGCGCTGTTGTCCACCGTACAGATGCCGCCGGGCATCCCTGTGGCGACGGTGGCGATCAACGGCGCAATGAACGCCGCGCTGTTGGCCGCCCAGATCCTCGCCGTATCGGACGCGGCGCTCATGGAAAAACTGGAAGCGGATCGGGCCGGTATGGCCCAAAAGGTCATGGAGAAGGACCGTGCCATTCAAATGCAATTTGGCGGAGGGAATCAAGATGATTGAAAAGACCCAGCAGCTCTACGAAGGTAAAGCCAAGAAGGTGTACGCTACCTCCGACCCGAACCTTTGCATCGTGTCCTACAAAGACGACGCCACCGCCTTCAACGGGCTGAAAAAGGGCACCATCGCTGGCAAGGGCGCGATCAACAACCGCGTCACCAATCACCTGATGCGGCTGCTCGAGGGAAAGGGCGTCCCCACCCACCTGGTGGAGGAGCTGAGCGAGCGGGAGACG
>JAEZTD010000367.1 GCA_023443705.1 Bacillota bacterium
CAGCGACCACATCGGCCTTGGTCTGAAGCGGCACATCACCCGGTATCTGGAGGAAAAGGGGCACGAAGTGCGCGATTTCGGCACGTGGGATGATGCCCGCTGCGATTACCCTGTCTTCGGAAAGCGGGTCGCAAACGCAGTACGCGGTGGCGAGGCAGATCTGGGCGTCCTCGTCTGCGGCACGGGTGTGGGCATTTCGATAACCGCCAACAAAATACACGGCATCCGTGCCGTCGTTTGCTCAGAGCCATACAGCGCCAGTCTTTCCCGCCAGCACAACAACGCGAATATCGTCGCTTTTGGTGCAAACGTGGTCGATGCGCGCCGGGCTGAGGAAATTGTTGATGCCTTCCTATCCGCAGAATACGAGGGCGGACGCCACCAGCGCCGCGTCGACATGATGCGGGAAATCGAGAAGGAGGAATGCCGTATGTGCGCCGAGTCTCCGGACAAGAAGCCCCTGATCGCTTATCAGCTCTATTCCGCCCGGGACGAAGCGGAAAAAGACCTCGCCGCCGTCTTGAAGAAAGTCAAGTCGCTCGGCTACGACGGCGTGGAGTTCGCCGGCTTCTATGGGCACCGCGCGGAGGAAATCCTCGCCCTGCTGAACGAAACCGGTCTCGAGGCTGCGTCCAGCCACGTGCCGATGGCGCTGGTCGAAAAAGACATGTTTGGTGTCATCTCCTACCACCAGGCCATCGGCTGCCAATATGTTGCCATACCCTACTTAGACGAGAATGCCCGTCCGGGCACGCGCGGCTTCGCCCGAACGCTGAACGTAATACAAACCTTTGGGCGGCTCTGCAAGGAGGCTGGCATCCAGCTTCTGTACCACAACCATGATTTTGAGTTTGTCGTCCTTTCTGACCAGTACGGCCTGGACTTTCTGTATGAAGCCGTGCCGGAAGATGTGCTCAAAACGGAAATCGATACCTGCTGGGTCAAGTACTCGGGGCTCGATCCCGCTAAGTATATCCTGAAATATGCTGGGCGCAGCCCAATCGTACACCTTAAGGACTACGTGGGTGTGAAGGGCGAAGTATCCCCCTACGCCCTGATCGGTATCGATGAGGACAAGGATACTCGAGATACGAGCTTCGAGTTCCGCCCCGTGGGCTATGGCTGCCTGGACATTCCCGCAATTCTCAAAGCCGGTGAAGAAGCGGGCGCTGGGTGGTTTGTGGTGGAGCAGGACCAGTCCTTGGGCCGTACACCTCTGGAAGCCGCGGCGCTGAGCCGAGAATACCTACGCTCGGTGGGATACTGAGCTTCTGCCGAAAAAGCGTCACACCATGAAGGGACTGGCGCGATAACGAAGAATTGAACAAGAACCCGGCTCCAACGGCGCGTTGAGCCTGGGTTCTTGTTTGAACCGCTTCCAAGACACGACAGCTTTTTTGAGCGCGATCGCGTCGAGGAAAAGGTGGTCTTCAATGTCTGTATGTGTATGTGTCGTCGCGGCGGTTTTTCTCGCAGCCTTATATCGTCCTCCGCTATTATTCAGTCATTTGTCCCTGCCAACTAAAAGCCCTAACCCTAACTTCTGCCATCCGATTTCCACAAATCTGATGGCAGCTTTTTTGCTCCATTTCTGCCATCAAAATAGCTCTCCAAGTGCCATGGGAAAAATTGCGCCGATAAAGCAGTGAAGCTTTGCGTGGATGCATAGTATATGGTGATGTCATTGATGTCAGCCTGCGAATAAAATGTCAAGCCTTAAACAGGCCTGAACGCAAGAAAACATGCAGGATTTTTGTGCAGAGAGAAGATGAGCAAAATGGAACAACAAAAAGACTGCCACTGATTGAGCCATCCGGAAGTATCCGAGTACTCGTATCCTTCCGGATGGCACGGCTCGTGGCAGCTTGTTTGTTGTAGCATTCTGTCCATCCCCTTCTCCAGCAAATTTCCCTTCGTCACGCCCTTTCGAGGCCTGATTTTTAATTGCAGGCTTCGTTCAAGCATCGGAAGATGCGTGAAAAGCCGGCGTCCTCCCCGGACCTTCTTTTCTTCCTGACCGTATGGATTTTGCTGATTTTTGCAGATGCCACCCATCGACGGGCACCGGAGGGGGCCGAATTCCTTTTCGAAAACGCTGGCGACTTGGACCCGACGACCGTCTCGGTGGGTCGGCGTTTTTGTCCAACAACTTCAAAAACGGATGAAGGTTGTTAATTGTTGAATCCGGCTCGTTTCTCTCTTGCATTTTCTGGAAATCGCAGTATAATCCCTGATCGTCGGGATCGGTTCTTCGCGCATGGGTAGTACCGTCCGCGCGCATCTGGGACGATACGAAGCTCGTGCGCAAACCCGAACACACAAAGAGAGAAGATGAAGCGCGAACCTTATGAGCACGCAACCGAAACCCGCAGACCTCGAAGCGGAGTTTGTCCTGCAGCGCCTGCCGGAAGCGGAAGTCTATCGGACGCTCGAAACCAATAGCGGCGGCATCAGCCGGGAGGAAGCCGAGCGACGCCTCCGCATGTACGGCCGCAACACGATTGAAGAGAAAAAGGGCAAACCGCTGATCGTTCGCTTTGCCTCCAACTTCACCCACCTGATGGCGATCCTTCTGTGGGTGGGCGCCATCGTCAGCTTCGTGGCGCAGATGCCGCAGCTGGGCGTAGCGATCATTCTGGTCAACCTCATCAACGGCTTTTTCAGTTTCTTCCAGGAATTCCGCGCCGAGAAGGCGACGGACGCCCTCAAGAAACTCCTGCCCGCCTATGCCCGAGCAGTCCGTAACGGCGAAGAAACCCGCGTGCTGGCTGAAGAGCTGGTGCCGGGCGACGTACTGATGCTGACGGAGGGCGACCGAATCTCCGCCGACTGCCGCCTCATAGAGGACAACGATCTCAGGGTCAACCAGTCCACGCTGACGGGCGAATCAAACCCGGTGCATAAGGCCCATGACGAGATCCTGCGGGACGACCTGACCCGCGCCGAGATGCCCAACCTGGTGTTCGCGGGGACGACCGTTGCCTCCGGCACCGGCAAGGCCGTGGTGTATGCAACGGGAATGAAAACCGAGTTCGGCAAGATCGCAGGGCTCACCCAGTCGCTGACCGAGGCGCCCAGCCCGCTGCAGCGGGAGATGAACCGCATCACCCGGGTCGTATCGGTGATGGCGGTGTCCATCGGCGTGGTGCTGTTCATCCTGGCGATCACGCTGGCTGGTGCGGACCTGGCGGAGAGCTTCATTTTCGCGCTGGGCATGATCGTCGCCTTTGTTCCGGAGGGCCTCCTGCCCACGGTGACATTGTCGCTTGCGTTGGGCGTACAGAGAATGGCAAAGCGCGGCTCGCTGATCAAGAAGCTGTCCTCCGTGGAGACGCTGGGCTGCACCACCGTCATCTGCACCGACAAGACCGGCACCCTGACCCAGAACGAGATGACTGTAAGCGACCTGTGGCTCCCCGGGCGGAAGTATACCGTTACAGGAGTCGGCTACGCGCCGGAGGGAAAGATCCAAACAGACGGCAAAGACGCCGCCATCGGCCCGGAGGTTCGGCGGGTGCTGTCCGCGGCATCGCTGTGTACCGACGCAAGGCTGATCCCGCCGGGCGAAGAGTCGCTTCGCTTCACGGTGCTGGGGGATCCCACCGAAGCCGCCCTCCTGGTGGCGGCGCAAAAGGCTGGCATCGACCTTGAGAAGGAAAAGGCGGTGCTGCCGCGCCTGCGCGAGTTGCCGTTTGACTCGGGCCGCAAACGCATGTCCACCATCCACCAGGAGAGGGGCGAACAGGTCGCCTTCATCAAGGGAGCGCCCCGCGAGGTCCTCGAACTGTGCGCCCATGTCCGCGTCAGCGGCGAGAATATACCCATGGATCCGGGCATGGCAAGCCGGATCATGGAAGCCAACGACCAGTACGCAACCAAGGGCCTACGCGTGCTGGCCATCGCGGAGCGCAGACTCGACACCAGGCATCTGTCGGTCAGCCTGACCGGCTACATGCCCGAACTGATCGAGACCGAGATGACCTTTCTGGGCCTAGTCGCCATGGCCGACCCGCCGCGCCCCGAAGTGGCCGACGCCGTCAGGCGCTGTCATCGGGCGGGCATTCGCATCATCATGATCACCGGCGACTATGGCCTGACCGCGGAGAGCATCGCGCGGCGCATCGGCATCGTGGAAGGGGAATGCCCGCGCATCGTGACCGGCCTTGAACTGGCGAAGATGAGCGAACAGGAGCTTCAGGAAGCCCTGAAAGGCGAGGTGATTTTCGCCCGCGTCGCGCCCGAGCAAAAGCTGCAGGTGGTCAGCGCGCTGCAGGCGCTGGGCCATGTGGTCGCGGTCACCGGCGACGGCGTGAACGACTCTCCCGCGCTCAAGAAGGCCGACATCGGCGTTGCAATGGGCGTCTCCGGCACCGACGTGGCCAAAGAAGCCGCCGACATGATCCTGACGGACGACAACTTTGCCTCCATCGTCAACGCAGTCGAAGAGGGCCGCGCCGTCTATCGCAACATTCGGAAGTTCGTCGTGTACATCTTCAACTCCAACATGCCCGAGGCGGTCCCCTTCATCGCTTATCTGTTCTCCCGCGGCGCGATCCCGCTGCCGCTGACCATCATGCAGATTCTGTTCATCGACCTCGGCACCGATATGGTGCCCGCGATCGCGTTGGGCGCTGATCTGCCCGAGAAGGGCATCATGAACCTGCCGCCCCGCTCGCAGAAAGAGCCGCTCCTGGATCAGAGGCTGATGGTCAAGGCGTTTTTGTGGTATGGACTCATCGCGTCCGCCATGGCCATGCTGGGCTACTACTTCCTGAACAGCCGCCTGGGCTGGCCAGCCGTGCCGCTGGCCGCCGCCGGTACAGGCTACGCGATGGCCACCACCATGACGCTGGCTGCGATCGTGTTTTCGCAGATCGGTGCGGTGTTCGCTGTGCGCACAGACAGGCTGTCCGCGTTCTCTGCGGGTCTGACCTCAAACAAGCTCATTCTGGTCGGCGTGGCCACGGAGGTTG
>JAEZTD010000370.1 GCA_023443705.1 Bacillota bacterium
GTGCACCGCAAGGCCATCGCATTCGATCCGCGCGCCGTACTTGCGGCAGGCTGCTTCAGCAAGAACCAACAAGAAAACGCCCATACCGGCGAGGCCTACGCCCTCGATCCTTCGCGGGTGTACAAAACCTATCAGGAGATGGCCGAAAAGGAAAGCGCGAGGCCCGACGGCATCTCCTTTGTGAGCATCACCGTTCCCAACAACCGCCATTACGCCATTGCAAAGTGCTTTTTGGAGCATGGCATCCATGTGGTGTGCGAAAAGCCTCTATGCTTCACAGTACCAGAGGCCGAGGAACTTGTGGCGCTGGCCAGGGCTGGAGATCTGCTCTTTGGCGTGACCTACAGCTATTCCGGCTATACCATGGTGAAGGTGATGCGCGAAATGATCCGCGCGGGCAAGATCGGCAGGGTGGTGGCGGTCAACGCCGAATACGCGCAGGAGTGGCTGATCGACGAGCTGGGCGAGAGCGACCCGGGTACCGCCAAGCTGTCGGGCTGGCGCAGCGATCCGGAAGTGGCGGGCATCTCCAACTGCGTAGGCGACATCGGCACCCACATCGAAAACACCGTGCACTACCTCACTGGCCTTGGGATCAAGCGGATCCTGGCCACCACCAACGCCTTCGGCAAGGCGCTGGACATGAACGCGAACATGATTGTGGAATACGACAATGGGGCCAACGGCGCGTACTGGTGCTCGCAGGTCGCCTGTGGCAACTTGAACGGTCTCACGGTGCGCATTTATGGCGACTTGGGCTCGTTGGAGTGGCAGCAGCACTACCCTGACTACGTGCGGTACACGCCCAAGGGCCGCCCCCCGCAGATACTCAGCCGGGGCACCGGCTACATCGCAGAAGCCGCCCACTTAAATAACCGCCTACCCTCCGGCCATCCCGAGGGGCTGTATGTCGGTTTCGCGAACATCTACCGCAACTTCATCACTTCGGTGATCAAAAAGAAGAACGGCCAACCGCTCACAGAGAATGACCTGGACTTCCCCACGGGGGAGGATGGCTTGAGCGGTGTGCGCTTCATCCACGCGGTGATTGAGAGCGGAAAGCGTGATGCAGCTTGGGTTGATATAGAACGTCTCTCCAGGTCAGAGCGTCGTTGACGGGCTTTATAGAAGATTTGAGATCTCTTGCAGCTTAGTCTTCGCATCACCGGCTTAGGCGACGGATTTTGATCATATCAATGAAAAAAACCCGCCATGCAACGGCGGGTTTTCTTTGCGCAGGGTCATAGGATGACTCGGCCTTGCCTCCGGGTGTTACGGTGTCGGGTTGATCGGGCAGCTGGGGCAGTTTCCGCAGTTGCCGCCGTTGTTCGCATAGCCGCGTCCGCGCCCATTGGCGTTCCCATTGCCCCGCCCGTTCGCGTTGCCGCTGCCATTCCGGTTGCCGCGGCCGTTCCGGTTGCCCTGACCGTTTCCGGTCTGGCCGGAACTCCTGCGCTCGAAGGTGGACAGATGGTTTTCGGAAGCTGCCTTCAGCGAGGTGAACACCGCCTGCAAGTCTGCGGGAACGGACTGCCCGAGGAATGCGGTGTACATCGCAATGCCGTTGGTCTCGGCCTTGATGCCCACCTCATACGCCTCCGCCAGCGTCTCGGGCGTGGTCACGCGATCCGCGGCGTCGTCCTCGGGCACCACCACACCGTACGTCGCAAAGAGCGGCTTCAGAAGGTCGATGTGCCGCTGTTCGGCCGCGATCAGGCTGGTAAAAGGCCGCGACGTGCCGAACTTTGCGATGATCGTCTGGTATTCTGCCAGCGCCATGTACTCGTCATGGATGGCGTAGGTGAGCATCTGCTCCGTGGTGTAGGTCCCTTCGGTGACCGCGCCCGAGCCGAACTCCGCCAGCGCCGACACTGAAGCCATGGTCAGGATCGCCAATGCGACCGCAACCGCCAGCAATCTGGATGCTTTTTTCATGTTGATACCCTCCGTTTTCTTGTCTCGGCAACCTCGTTGCCATGGCTCAAGGATAGATATAATTCGTGACGAATTTGTGTTTTGGATATTCTTTGTCGGTGACGCCCCGAATTGGCAAGCGAAAACCGCGTCACGAATTCGTCACAGACGTGCGCTATGATTGTGGGATAATCGACCCATCGGGAGGGGGAGGACTTATGCCGCTGATGCTGATTGCCGACGATCACAAGCAGATCACTTCCGTACTGGAACAGTACGCCGTCAAAGAAGGTTATGAGGTCGCCGTCGCCGGGGACGGCCGGGAGGCGCTGGACATCTTTAACCTGCGCCATCCCGACGTCGTGCTGCTGGACGTGATGATGCCGCTGGTCGACGGCTTTGAGGTTTGTCGAGAGATCCGAAAAACCGCGAGCACCCCTGTCATCATGATCACCGCGCGCGGCGAGGATTTTGAGCGGATCATGGGCCTCGACATCGGCGCGGACGACTACATCGTCAAACCCTTTTCGCCGGGCGAGGTGATGGCCCGGGTACGCGCGATCATGCGCCGCGCCGCGCCCACCGACGGAAGGAAACCATTCGTTTTCGACAACCTCTCCATTGACATGGAGGATTACACGATCGCCATCGGCGGGGAGGGCGTTCCGCTGACGAAGAAGGAAATTGAGATCCTCTGGACGCTCGCATCCAACCGACAAAAGGTTTTCTCCAGAGACAACCTCCTGTCGAGTGTCTGGGGCTACGATTACTTCGGGGACAGCCGGACCGTCGATTCGCACATAAGGCGTTTACGCGCAAAGCTGGACGCGTTTGACCACCCGAACTGGGATGTCAAGACCGTCTGGGGTGTCGGCTATAAATTTGAGGGCAAACCATGAAAAGCAAAATCGCAAGGCGGCTTCTGAAGTACTTCGGCACCGCGCTGATGCTCTTCGCGCTGATCATCGGCAGCGTGTTTGTCATACTCTTCCGGGAAAGCGCAGTGCAGATGAACCGCGATGCCCTAAGGCAAAGGGCGGAGGCGATGGCTTCGGTGCTGTCAGGGTATGCCTCCAGACAACAAGGCGTGATGGGCAGCCGAGCGGGTTACGGCGCCTATCTGAAACTGTTGGACGAGATCGCGATGACCGACGTATGGGTCGTCGACCGGGAGATGAATCTGATTACGGCGGGCAAACCGGGCCTCGCCTACGCGTATCAGGACCTTCCCCCAGACGCGGAAGCGGTGGTTGCCAGTGTGTTCGGCGGCGCGACGACCTTCAGCGAGAGCTTCAGCGGACTTCTCGACGCGCCGACGATTACCGTCGGCACACCGATCGCTTCCAACAATTCGGTTGTTGGGGCCCTGCTTCTGCACGCACCGGCCAGCGGCGTCGATCAGGCGATGCGGCAGGGGCTGACCGCGATGGGCATTAGCCTTGCCGCGGCGCTCTTCCTCTCGGCGATCCTCGCGGCGCTGCTTTCGATGAAGTTCACCCGTCCGCTCGAGCGCATGGAGGAGGCCGCCGTAAGCCTTGCGTCCGGCGCATACGGCACGAAGACCGGCGTCACGCAGCGGGATGAGATCGGCAAGCTTGCAAACGCCATAGACCAGCTGAGTGAGAAACTCCAGGACGCCGAGGGCGAACGAGATAAGCTGAACAAGCTTCGGCAGGCGTTCATCGCCAACATCTCCCACGAACTTCGCACGCCCGTGACGGTGCTGCGCGGTTCGCTGGAGGCGCTGTGCGACCGGGTGGTAGAGAAGCCGGAGCAGGTGGAGGAATACCACCGGCAGATGCTCGGCGAGACCATCGCGCTCGAACGGCTGGTCAATGATCTGATGGACCTGACCCGGCTTGAGAACGTCGATTTCCCGATCGAAATGCAGACGGTTGACCTGGGCGACGCGCTGGACGACGCGGTTCGATCCGCCCGAGGCATCGCCCGCGCGAAAGACATTGATATCCGGGTCGAGCGCAGCGCCCCGGTCGTCATCACCGGCGACTATGGCAGGCTGCGGCAGATGCTGCTCATCGTGCTGGACAACGCCGTCAAATACTCGCCAAAGGGGTCCGTGGTCGAAGCCAGGCTGACGCCGGAGCTGGTGTCGATCCGGGACCACGGCCCCGGCATCCCACCGGAAGACATGAAACACATCTTTGACCGCTTCTACCGGGCCTCCGCCGTGCGGGATACGCAGGGCTCTGGGCTTGGCCTCGCCATCGCCAGGCGCATCGCCGAGCGGCACGGCGTCAGAATTGTGGTGGAAAGCAGACCGGGGCAGGGCACGGAGTTTCAGTTTATCCCCCGATGCACTGAAGTGACAGATTCGGCGGATCCCTAATCGGAGTGCTGAATGGCAGCGAGTCTCTGGAGCGCGGCCGGTGTCAATCCCGGCCGAATCGCCGCAGTCCGTCTCCGGAGGTTG
>JAEZTD010000375.1 GCA_023443705.1 Bacillota bacterium
GATTATGGAGGCGCAGCGTGACGACCTCGCCGGGTTTCGTCACATCTTCGGCAATCTCATTCACATCCGCGCCGCCGATGGTACCGGCCAGGAGCGTCTTCCCGTTCGGAAAATGTACGCTGAAACCCGCGCCCGTATCGGCCGCAAGCGCGTACAGCAAATCGGAGGTCTTGCCGGACGCCACCGCTTCCTCCGCCTGACCGGCGGAAGAGCGGCAGATTCTCGTCAATTCCCCCAATGCCGCTTCGTCCATCGCACTGCGCGCCGAAGTGGCGCTTACGAGCAGGTAAGCGATGCACAGAATGAGATTGAGTAAGGTCGCTGCTAACGCAACCTTTTGCTTCATGCGTTGCCTCCAGCGACCGCGGCGAACCTACAGTCGGTTCTCCTGACGATCGTTGAACTTGTAGCCCACCCCGCGGATGGTTTCGATGTAATGAGCGTCGTCACCCAGTTTCTGGCGGATGTGGCGGATGTGTACATCAACCGTTCGCGTCTCGCCATAGAACTCGTAGCCCCAGATGCGATCAAGCAGGAAGTCCCGCGTCAGCACCTTGCCCCTGCTGATGACGAGCAACTTCAGAAGCTCAAACTCCTTGAGGGTCAGCGACAACTTCTCGCCGTTGCGGAAGGCCTCGTAGTTGCCCACGTCGATCGTGAGTCCGCCGACGTGCAGGATGCCTTCCTCCTCGTTCTGCGGCGCGGCACGGCGCAAAAGCGCCTTGACGCGGGCGATCAGCTCGCGAACGCTGAAAGGTTTGGTGATGTAATCGTCCGCACCCAGCTCAAGGCCGAGGATCTTATCCACCTCGTCGCCCTTCGCGGTGAGCATGATGATCGGGATGTCCGCGGTGGTCGGCGCGCCCTTGAGCCGTCGGCAGACCTCCATGCCGTCGATGCCGGGCAGCATGATGTCAAGAAGCACCAGTGCCGGGCGTTCGTGCGCGCACACGACCAGCGCGTCCTCGCCGGTGGCGGCGGTTACGACGCGATAGCCCGACGCTTCAAGGTTGAATGAAAGCAACTCCAGGATATGCGCCTCGTCGTCGACTGCGAGAATCAATTCGTTTGCCATATGCGTCTCTCCTTACTAGAATAGTCGTATCCCATCCGGCTGCGGGCCGGGGCTTATCCGAAGTCTTTATCGGAAAGCAGTTTGTTGAGCTCGTCCATGAATGTTTGGATATCCTTGAACTGGCGATAGACCGATGCGAAGCGCACATAGGCGACCTCGTCCAACTTTTTCAGGCCATCCATCACCATTTCGCCGAGCGCCTGACTGGTGATCTCCTGATCGTAGCTGTTGTACGCTTTCATTTCAATTTCGCGCACCAGCTTGTCAATCTCGGCAAGGGACACGGGCCGCTTCTCGCAGGATTTGATGATACCCGCCCGCAGTTTGGCGGAATCAAAAGCTTGGCGGCTCTTGTCTTTTTTTATGACCATCAGCGGAACCGTGTCGATTTTTTCATATGTGGTGAACCGCCGCCCGCAGCCCTCGCACTCACGCCTTCTGCGAATGGCAGAGTTGTCGTCGGTCTGGCGAGAATCGATAACGCGGCTCTCCGTGCAGTTGCAGTAAATGCACTTCAGCTGTAAACACCCCCCTATGGTTTCGACGTCTCTATTATACACAACATATAGCGCTTAGTCTAGGGGGTGGGCGATTTTTTCTTAACATTTCAGCCTTTCAGCAGCCGATCGCACACTTTTCATCCAATTCGACGAGAATCACGTCGTCGCCGATGCGCCGAATCTTGTTCCAGGGGATGACCAGGCCGTCCCTGTCGGGCCGTATGAACCCCCAGAACCCGCAGTTGTCGGGCACCACAATGGCCTCCACGCAGGCGCGGTCGTTCAGGATCAGATCGATGGGCCGCCCCATCCTGCGCCCGTCGCAAACGTTAATAACATCTTTCCGCTTCAATTCCGAAAAGCTCATGGCAATCCCTCCCCATTCATCCTATGCGGATGCGAATGAAACCTTCCAGAACTTGACAGGCGAAAAACCGCCGCCTATAATCGGGTTAACGTGGCTGTTCCGCTTTTTTGCGCACACTATGACGGCCCGTCCGGGCGCAAAAGCTTTCAGCATGCGAGGTGATGTTTATGTGGATTGTTCCCGCGGCGTTCGTCGTGTTTTTCCCGGCGCTTGTTTCGTTGCATTTTTTTCGGATGGCTGTCGTCCGTACGCGAAAGGCCTCGTTTTCCGATCTGATGCCGGACAGCGAAGTGTTCCGTGAACACCTGAAAAATATGGTGTTCGACCAAGAGTGGCTTAAAACCCAGCCCCTTGAAAACGTGTCCATCAGGAGTTTCGACGGCTTGACGCTGCGCGCAAAACTCCTGACGGGCGAAGGGGACAAGCGCCTGATGCTCCTGTCCCACGGCTATCGTTCAAACGCGATGTGGGATTTTCCGTCGGTGGCACGATTCTATCGGAGCCTCGGCTGTGGGGTTCTCCTGATCGATCAGCGCGCCTGCGGGGAGAGCGAGGGCCGTTACATCGGCTTTGGCGCGCTGGAGCGGCAGGATATCGCCGCATGGGCCGACTATCTCTACCGGCGCTTTCCGGAAATCCCAATTTACGTGGATGGTGTTTCAATGGGCTCGACCGCGGTTCTTCTCTCCCTGGCACTCCCGCTTCCGCCCACCGTGAAGGGTGCCATCGCGGACTGCGGCTTTACGTCCCCCCTTGAAATAATGGCCCATGTGCAGAAGACTTCATATCCCTACAGCGGCCGCTGGATTCTGGGTTGGCTTCGGCTGATGCTGAAGGTCTTCGCCCGATACGATCCCGAACTTTCCACGCTGGACGCGCTGAAAAAGGCCACGGTACCGGTGCTTTTCCTGCATGGAGACGCGGACAAGTTCGTTCCCGTGGAGATGACCCGCGCCAACTACGAGGCCTGCGCCTCCGAGAAGCGGCTGATGATCGTGCCCGGCGCCGGCCACGGCGAGAGCTACGTGCTCGACAGGGTGGGCTGCGAGCAGGCGATCCGGGAGTTCTTTGACACATACGGCTGACGGCCCTTTCGGACAAGACCGGCGCGGGCAAACGCCTGCGCCGGTTTTTGCTGCACCGCTAGATATACTTTTTCATCTGCTGCAGCGCAGCCTTCTCAAGCCGGGACACCTGCGCCTGAGAGATGCCGATTTCCTCGGCCACCTCCATCTGCGTGCGCCCGCCGAAGAAGCGCTGGGAGATGATGCTCCGCTCCCGCTCGCCCAGGTGCTCCAGCGCCTGCCGAATGGACAGCGAACGCACCCAGTCGTTTTCGCTCACGCGATCGTCGCGCACCTGATCCATGATGTATATCGCGTCTCCGCCATCCTGATACACCGGCTCGTGCAGCGAGACCGGGTCCTGAATGGCTTCCAGCGCAAACACCACATCCTCCTCACGGGCCTCCATCTCCTTTGCGATCTGCTCGATGGTCGGGTCCCGCCCCAGCCGCGCGGCCAGCGCATCCCGGGCCTTCAGCGCCTTGTAGGCGGTGTCCCGAAGAGAGCGGCTGACCCGAATCGGATTGTTGTCGCGCAGGTAGCGCCGGATTTCGCCGATAATCATCGGCACCGCGTAGGTTGAAAACCGCACCGGCTGGTTGGTATCGAAGTTGTCCATCGCCTTGATAAGGCCGATGCAGCCAACCTGAAACAGGTCGTCCACGCTCTCGCCCCGATTGTGAAAGCGCTGGATCACGCTGAGCACCAGCCTCAGATTCCCCTGTATGAATTCGTGGCGGGCCTCGATGTTGCCGGAGTGCACCTGCGGGAAGAGCTCCCGCATCCGCTCATTCTTTAAAACCGGCAACGCTTTCGTATCAACTCCGCAGATTTCGACTTTGTTGATCGCCATTTCGCCACCTCCACAGCAACCACAAGTATTGCCGGGGAGATTGGCTTTCATGCCCATGTTAGCAAAAAACGACCGCCTTCCATCGAAGGCGGCCGAATCTCGCCGCTGGGCGCGGAGTCACTTAAATGTGAAAACATCCTGACGCGGCGCCATTGTTCGCCGCTCAGACTTCGTCTATGCCCTTTCGCATTCCGCGAGGAATGCCGCAACCGCCTCGTGCACGTGCCCCGCCCGTTCATGATCGCATGGCACGGCCCGAACATACAACGGGGGCGCGGTTACCCGCGCCCCCGTGATGATCCCGAAGGTTATTCGACCCCCGCGAGGTCTATGCCCGCCTGGACGATGTCCTCCGGCAGACTTGAGAACATGGCGTTGATGGACTGGCTGTTGTAGAAACGGATGATCGTCTCCGCAAACATGGGCGCCACTGAAACCGTGCGGAACTTCGGTTGTCCCTGGACGTGGGGGTTGATCACGGTGTCCGTTGACAGCACCTCATCGATGGGACTATCGTTGATGAGCCTGACGCCCTGGGCCGACACGATGTTGTGGCTGAGCATCGCCCGGATGCGCTTCGCGCCATTGGCCTTCAAAGCATAGGCCAGATTGACCAGCGTTCCGCCGGAGGTGGTGAAATCGTCGACGATCAGCGCGTTCTTCCCATCCACGTCGCCGAGGATCTCCAGCACCTGCGGATTCTCGGAGTGATCGGTTCGCTGCTTGTCGCCGATGGCGACCGGCAGATTCAGAAGCGCGCCGAACTTGCGCGCCTGCTTCGCGAAGCCCGCGTCCGGAGACACCACCACGGTGTTGGACAGGTCTTCGCGCTTCATCGTTTCACACAGCATCGGCATGGCGTACAGATGGTCCATCGGGCGCTTGAAGAAGCCCTGGACCTGCGGAGAGTGTAGATCCATCGTGATGAAACGGTCACAGCCGGCCAACTCCATCGACTCGGCGCACACCCTGGCGCGAATGGAGACGCGCGGTTCGTCCTTCTTGTCGCCTTTTGCATAGCCGAAGTACGGCATCACCAGCGTGACCGAAAGCGCGTTGGAACGCTTGAGCGCATCGACGAAAAACAGGATCTCCACAAATTCGTCGTTGGGGTTCATGCCGATAGGCTGAACAAAATATACGTTGCGGTCTCGCACCGACTCGTTGACCCGAACGAACGTGTTTCCGTCTGAAAAACGAACGACCTGCGAGGCACCCACCCTACGCCCCATGTAACGACACATCCGCTCCGCGAACGCGTGGCCGCCACTGCCCGCGAAGACGGCAATATTTGAATCGGCAAACACCTTGAATTACGCCCCTTTCACTCTGCGGGAACCCAGGATCGCATCTTTTGTTCTGCGCATCACAGCTTGGTGGCGGCGATGACTTCGATCTCGATCAGCGCGCCAAGCGGCAGCGCCGCAACCTGCACGCAAGAGCGGGCCGGATAAGGCATTTCAAGAAACTCACTGTAAACCGCGTTTACTTCCGAAAAGTTGGCAAGATCGGTCAAAAAAATGCTGACTTTTAAAAGGTTTGACAGGGATAACCCCATCTCCTCCAGCACGGTCTTGATGTTGGAAAGCGCCTGGCGCGCCTGTGCGCCGATGCCATCCACCAGCTTGCCCGTTGCAGGGTCCACCGGCAGCATCCCCGAAAGATAGGCGGTCTCGCCCTGGATAACCGCCGTCGAATAGGGCCCTACCGCCTTGGGGCCGCGCTCTGTCAGAAAAACCTTCTTCACCCATATCCCCCCGTATGTAATATTGCCAATCCACCTTTGGATATTCTAGGGTATTATCTCCTCGTCGCGCTCATGGATTCCAACCCAGTAGATCGGAGCGGACGGGGCATAATAATCTGCGTGCAACTCAGAGCGCTCAACCAGCTCACCCGTATCCTTTTTGTAGTAGCAGATGAACGCGCGGGACTTGAGCCCGGGTTTGCCCTCGCTGTAGACCACCTTTTCATCGGTGTAGTAGGCATACTTACCGGTGGTATCCTTCTTGGTCTTGTACCCTTTGGAGACAATGTTTTCCTGCGTGGTCTCGCTTTCGAGAACAATCTTATATTCCGTGGGCTGCCCGTAGATCTTCACCTGCGCTCTTTCGGAATCAACGTTGGTGTAGATGAAGATCGCGCTGTCGCGGTTGTTGGTGAACACCAGATCTTTTCCGCTGTCGCTGACAGTGGAATCAAGGCTCGGGTGGATGTAGTTAACGGTCATCGTGTGCTGCCAACGTTCTTCCACCGTCATCCCGGCGCGCAGGAGCGCGTTGTACAGCGTGGTTGATGCCTGGCAAACGCCGCCCCCGATGCCCATCTGTACGTTTGTGCCGGCAAATTCCGGCGCTTCTTTGAATTTGTTCTCCAAAGTACGCTTTCCGACGATCTTGTTGAACGAAACGGTCTCGCCCGGATGCACCACGAAGCCGTTAAACTTGCCGAGCGCGCGTTTAATGTTGTGAGTTCGGTTGCTGGAAGATGCCTTGGTGGACGTGGTGCACTCCGCGATCTTCTGTGTGCCACTGATCATGTCCTCGGTGGAAATCGTGGGCTTAACAACCTGCGAAACCAGCTCAATCTGGGGCGTAGACCCCTCGACGATCACTTGGATGAGCGCTTCCTTGAGCGCGGCCCCGTCGAGTGTCTTCCCGTCGGAAGACTGAGAGACCGTCAGTTTTTCATCTTTTTCAACGGTCACCGTCGCGTTGACAGGCGCCACATCAATCTCACTCTTGATCCGTGCAACAAACTCGTCCAAAGCGGCCTCGTCATACTGAAGCTCGCTGTTAAAAACCACCGTTTGATCTTTTAGATAGTCCGACTGGGCCTTCCTCTGAAAGAAGTTGCCGGTATGGCCGAAATTCCAGGCCAGCGCCAGCTGCGAATTGACATCCATCGACGCGCCCAGCATCGAAGGCGTAAGCGTCCATATCTTATCCCCGTACGTAAGGGTAATCGCGTTCTGGTTCAGCCTCTGATCGGCCATCTCGTTGACCAACCTGTACCCCTCTTCGTAGGAATACCCGCCCATGGAGATGCCGTTGACATAAACCCCGTGCAGAAAACCGTTGGGCTTGGATGTAAAGCGTATAATGCCGATAATGGCCAACACAATTGCGGCTACTACGAGCGCCATCGCAACGAAGCTGCGTACCGCCCGCGTCGATGCCGCTCTACGCCTTGCCATGCTCCTTCGCCGCTCGTTCTGCGTCATGTTCTTTTCCTTTCATGGAGATGGTCAACAGTATACCACAAAGATGGCGACTGTTTCATGGTTAAGTAAGTAAAATCACGCACACGGCCTTGCCGTTGCCGGCCTAAGAGGCTCCTACGGCCGGGAAAGCCAGCCTGCGCCGCCCTTCCCGGCCGTAGAGAAAGCCGCAAATCTCTTTGCGGCTTGTGCCGATTAAAATGCCGGGGCTGCGTCGGGCGCGATATCCGCGTCTCCGGGCAAATCGTCTGGTGAAGCACCGACGATCTTCAAGAATTCCTCACGGTCGATCTTTTCCTTCTGGATCAACGCTTCCGCCAGTCTGTCGAGCTTCTCGCGGTGCGCCTTCAGGATGATCAGCGCGCGCTCATAGCTGGAATCGAGAAGTCTGCGCACCTCGCTGTCAATCTGCGCGTTGACGTCCTCGGAGAAAGTGGAACGGGACTGCGAAAAATCTCTTCCGAGAAAGACCTCATGATCTCCGCCCAGGAAGATCGGGCCAAGCTTATCGCTCATGCCGTATTCGGTGACCATGCTGCGCGCGATCTGGGTGGCTCGCTTCAAGTCACTGGTGGAACCGGTGGAGACATCGCCCAGTACAAGACGCTCCGCGCAGTGGCCGCCCATCATGCCGCTCATCTGCGCCAGGAGGCGCGCGCTCGAGATGTAGTTGACCTCCTTATCCGGCAGGAACATTGTGTACCCACCCGCTCCTTTGCCGCGCGGGATGATGGAAATCTCGTGCACGTTGTCGCACTCGGGGATGTTGTGCATCACAATCGCATGGCCCGCCTCGTGGTAGGCAACCAGCTTTTTGTCGTCGTCCGTGACCTTGTGGCTCTTTTTTTCGGGGCCGGCGCTGACCTTCGTGATGGCCTCCTCAAGAATCTCCATCGTGATGGTGCGCTTGCCCGCCCGGGCGGTCAGAATCGCGCCTTCGTTCATGACATTTTCAAGATCCGCGCCGGTAAAATAGGGCGTACGCTTGGCAAGGATCTCCAGGTTGACATTGGGGTCGAGCGGCTTGCCGCGGGAGTGTATCTTCAGAATCTCCTCGCGGCCCTTGACGTCCGGGTAGTTGACCATCACCTGCCGGTCAAACCGGCCGGGGCGAAGGAGCGCCGGGTCAAGGATGTCCGCGCGGTTGGTGGCCGCGATCACGATGACGCCTTCGTTGTGCGAGAAGCCGTCCATTTCTACCAGCAGCTGATTGAGCGTCTGTTCGCGCTCGTCGTGCCCGCCGCCTAGGCCCGCGCCACGCTGACGTCCCACCGCATCGATCTCATCGATAAAGACGATGGCCGGCGCGGCCTTCTTGGCCTGGTCAAACAAGTCGCGCACGCGGCTGGCGCCGACGCCCACGAACATCTCCACAAAGTCGGAACCGGAGATGGTGAAGAACGGAACGCCCGCCTCACCAGAAACCGCCCTGGCGAGCAGCGTCTTTCCGGTACCCGGAGGGCCGACAAGCAGCACACCCTTGGGTATGCGCGCACCGACGTCGGTAAAGCGCTTGGGGTCCTTCAGGAATTCGACGATCTCACGCAGCTCTTCCTTTTCCTCATCCGCGCCGGCGACGTCGCCAAAGGTGACCTTGTTTTTCGAAGGATCGGTCAGACGAGCCCGGCTCTTGCCGAAGCTCATCACGCCCCCCTTGCCGGAACCGGTCTGCTGGCGCATCATGAAGTACCAGAACAGGCCGAAGAGTCCCATCGTGACGATGAGCGGTACCCAGTCCATCCACCATGGGGTGGTGGCGGGTTCTTCGTTGTCAAACGAGAAGCTGTAGTCCGTCGGATTGACCTCGTCGGCAGGCTTACTCAGGCGCTTTGCATAAATGGCCTTGACGTCCGACGCGAAGAGATCCGCGCTTTTGATGATAGAGACGACGTCGTACCGCCGGGGAAACTCCGTCTCCGGGATACTGCTGTCGTTTCTCCGCGCGATGAGAAGGTTCGTGTTGGTCACCATTGCGTTGGAAATGCCGTCTTCCTCAATCAGCCTGAGCAGATCCGTATAGTTGAGCCGCGTGACCGTATCCCGCGAGCCGGACCCGAACATGTTGACCATGAGAAGAATGACAACCAGTAAAACAAGGTACATCAACGGCCCTTGCAGATAGCGCATAAATTTATTTTGATTCAAGGTAGAGAATCCCTCGCTTTCCAAAGCGCACAGTTTATTTGTATTATATCAGCACGGCATTCCGAATTCAAACGCCGCCATTAGTCTTTTGTGTAAATTTCAGGCTTCAGCACCCCGATCACCGGCAGGTTTCGGTACAATTCGGCATAGTCCAGCCCGTAGCCCACGACAAATTCATCGGGGATTTCAAACCCACGGTAGTCTACATCCACATGGGTGCGGCGGCGGTCGGGCTTGTCAAGCAGTACACACACCTTCATCGACGCCGCACCGCGCGCAAAGAGCGTCTGCTTGAGGAAGGCCAGCGACATGCCGCTGTCAATGATGTCTTCGACGATGATGACGTGACGGCCGTCGATGGGCTTGTCAAGATCTTTTAGAATTCGCACGACGCCGGTGGAGTGGGTGGCGCTGCCGTAGCTCGAAATGGCCATAAAATCCATGCTGAGCGGAATATCGATGGCGCGAATAAGGTCGGAAAAGAACACGACCGCACCCTTCAGGATGCCCACCAGCAATAGATCCTTGCCCGCGTAATCCTGGGCGATCTGCCGGCCCAGTTTCGTTACGCATTCGCGAATTGCAGCTTCGTCATATAGGATTTCCTTCAAGTCTTGCATCATGTTTCGAAAGTCCCTCCGTCGTTCTTTGGTATGTAGGTCAGTTCCACCGCTTCCGAATTTTCACCAAGCGCCGCCCGGTTCGATATGCCCACGCCCACAACCCACATTACCTCGCAGCCGCATGCTAGAATCGGCAACCGGTCGCGCAAGGGGCGGTCAATCTTTCGATCAGTCAAATAATCCGACAGGGTTTTACTGCCTATTGTTCCGAGTGGACTGATCCAGTCCCCCGGCTTTCGAAGCCTGAGCGATGCATCCGCCACGGCGGCCCGATCGAGAATCTGCCGAAATCCGTTTTGATACACCGGTCTGTTTTGGGCAGGTCGGACGCACAGCGAGCCCAGAAACATCTCCGGCGGAAGGCTTTCATCGATCAGGTAGAACTTATCCCGCGAGCGCTCCGCGCTGATGGCAGCTGCATGAAATCGGCCTGCAGCAGCAAAAAACAAATCCGTCAGCGATTCTAAAATACCAAAGTCCGTCTCGGGACGCAGCTTCCGAAGCGCCCGACGAACCAGCGCCCGGTTCGCATCGACGGTGTTCAGGACGTAAAGACCGGCGTCAATCCAGCGGCCATTGGCGGAAAGAAAGTCCTCCGTCAGGTCGTCCACAAGGTCAGATTCCTCCCCCGAAAGCTTTGCAAAGCGGCCCAGCGCCTCTGATGCGCCAGGATAGAGCGCAAGAACCGACGGAAGAATTTCCGACCGAAGTACGTTTCTCGGCGTGTCGAGAATGGCGTTGGTTTCGTCCGTACACCAGCTCTGTTTGCGCGCCTCCAGAAACCGAATCAGGTCTTCTTTCCTCGTTTCAAGCAACGGGCGTACCCAGACGCCGCGCCGGGGTCTGATGCCCGCAGCCCCTGAAAGACCCGCGCCGCGGAACAGGTGCATCAAAACCGTCTCAGTTTGATCATCCGCATGGTGCGCGGTGGCGATCACGTCCGCACAGGTTTCACGCCGTGCGCTTTCTAGAAAATCCCTCCGCGCGCTCCGCGCTGCGGTCTCTAAGCCGAGACCCTCACGGCGCGCAAGCGCCGGAACGTCCTGAAAACCTTCGATCAGCTCTGTGCCGATCCTCTCGCACAGCGCACGCACAAACCGCGCATCCTCGGTGGAGGCGGCGCGGATGCCGTGGTCAAAATGCGCTGCAGTCAAGCGGATTGCGCCCCGATCGGCCATGTCTTTAAGCAGCAAAAGGAGCGCGACCGAGTCAGCGCCGCCGGAAACCGCACAAAGCACGTGCTCGCCCGGTTTCAGGATCGGCAATAGCGCAACGACCGGCATGCTCCCTCCCACGCGTCCACATTATGGGACGGATTCTATTGTACCCAAAAATCCCCTATAATGCAAGGCGTATTATGTGATTTTGAACCGCCAGCTTCCAATTACCCTTCGAGCCACGTCCCAATAATTCTGGGCGCTGACCGCCTCCGCCGCCGCCACGGACACCTGACCCACGATTCGGCCATCCTTCACGACGTCTACGCTGCCCACCCGCTGCCCGGCCCTGACCGGTGCGCGCACGCTCTCGGGGAGCTTCGGCGTCAGCGTAATGTCCCCCTCCTCACCTTTTTCGATCAGGAGTGTCAGGTTATCGTCCAGTTGAAGCTTCACCCCGGCCTTCTCGCCCGCCACCACCGGCAGTTCACCGCGCACCCTCGCGCCTTTTTGCGCCACCGGATAGGTTCTGTAATTCGCAAAGCCATGATCCAGCATTCGGCCCGCGATGTCGAAACGGGACTTTCCGCTCTTCGCGCCCAGCACCACCGCCACCAGCCGCATGTCGCCTCGCTTTGCCGTTGCGCTCATGCAGTAGCCCGCTTCCTGAGTAGAGCCGGTCTTAAGGCCGTCGCATCCGTCATACAGCCGCATCAGGCGGTTGGTGTTGGTCAGCTGCGTGACCCGTCCGTCGCCGTGATCCAGATCGTCCAGCCAGACCCTGCTGTATTTGAAGTAGGTGTCATGGCCGATGAGTTCCCGGGACATAAGCGCCACATCTCGCGCGGTGGTATACTGCCCGCTGGCGGGGAGGCCGGTGCAATTGACAAAATGCGTGTTGACCGCGCCCAGCGCCTGGGCACGCTCGTTCATCCTCTGTACAAAGAGCTGCTCCGAACCGTACAGGTGCTCCGCCATCGCCACGGACGCGTCGTTGGCAGAAGCGACAATGATGCACTTGAGCAGCGTCGACACGGTCTGCTGTTCGCCGATGTCAAGAAGCACCTGTGAGCCGCCCATGCCCTCTGCAGTAGGGGACACGGTGACCACGTCATCCAGCGCCGTGCGGCCATCCTCCACCGCCTCGCAGATGAGGAGGATCGTCATCACCTTCGTGACGCTGGCCACCGCCCTCGTGTCGTCGGCGTTCATCTCGAAGATCACCTGGCCGCTGTCGGGCTCCATCAAAAGCGCCGCTTCGCAGTCGATGTCGATGGGCGCCTCCGCTTCCAGCGGCGCGGCCAGCGCGATGACCGGGACGAGGCACAAGGCAAGCGCGCAGGCCAATGTTTTCAGGAACAAATAAAACACCCCCCGGCGATATTTCCATATCGTAGCGTATCCGCCGGGAGGCGTTTTTATGTTGCTTTTTTATGAAAGAAGCTCGATGAGGCGCTCGATGAACGCGCGGTACGGCACCTGCACGCGGCGCATGGTATCCAGAACCTCCTGATGGCAGAGCGGCTGGTCCAAGACGCCCGCGGCCATGTTGGTCATACAGGACAGCGCCAGCACCCGCATGCCGCCGTGGCGGGCGGCAATCACTTCCGGCACGGTGGACATACCCACCGCGTCTGCGCCCAAAATCCTCGCCATGCGGATCTCCGCCGGCGTTTCGAAGGTCGGGCCGGTCAGCCACATGTACACACCCTCGCGGAGTGTGAGCCCCTGAGCCTGTGCGATGGATTTGGCAACCGCGCGCATCTCGGGGTCATAGGCCTTTGTCATATCGGGAAAGCGCGTACCGAGCGCGTCCTCATTGGTCCCGATCAGCGGATTTGCCGCAGTCATGTTGATGTGGTCGGTGACGAGCATCATGTCCCCCGGCTCAAAACCCTTGTTAACCGCACCTGCCGCGTTGGTCAGGACCACTTTTTCAATGCCCAGCGCCCGCATGATGCGCATGGGCAGCGTTACGTCCTTGAGCGAATGCCCTTCGTAGTAGTGGACTCGGCCCGCCATCACGCAGACTTCGTGTCCGCCGATTTTGCCGAACACCCACTCGCCCGCATGTCCGGGCACCGTGGATTTGGCCATCCCAGGAACATCGCCATAGGGGATGCGCACCGCGCCACGAATGTCCTCCAGGATCATGTTCCAGCCGGAGCCCAGCACCAGACCGAGCTTTGGGGAAACGGAAATCCTCTCCCGGATGTAGGCGGCCGCCCGGTCGATCTTTTGCAAATACTCGCTCATACGTTCCTCTCCTACGCCTTGATTTCCGGCCAGAACGACGTGCCGTCCAGCGTATTTTTGATGCCCAGCGCATCCAGAATGGTGGCGGAAACATCGGCGAAGCTGGCGCGCAAGCCCAAATCAACGCCCTCTTCGGCCGAAAGGCCCCACAGGAGAACCGGCACATGCTCGCGGGTGTGATCAGTGCCCGGGAAGCCCGGATCGACGCCGTGATCGGCGGTAATCATGACGAGCGTATCCTCGCCCGCCAACCGCATGATCTCCGGCAACGCTTCGTCAAATGCCTCCAGCGCCCGGGCGTAGCCAGGGATGTCGTTTCGGTGTCCGTAGATCGAATCGGTGTCCACGAGGTTGGCGAACAACAGACCCTTCCACGAATCCTTTTTCAAGGTGTCAAGGATGGCCTCGATGCAGGCGGGATTGCCCGCCGCATGGTTGGAACTTGTCAGCCCTCGGTGGTTGAAGATGTCCTCGATCTTGCCGATGCCGATCACATCGCGCCCGGCGTCCTTGATGACGTCCAGCATCGTCCTGCCCGTCGGGTCCAGGGAGAAATCTCTCCGGTTGCCGGTGCGGGCAAACTCGCCGGGGTTCCCAAGGAATGGGCGGGCGATCACGCGCCCCACCGCCCAGGGGCCGATGAGCATTTTGCGCGCGAGGCGGCAGATGTGCCAGAGTTCCGTCGGCGGAATGATCGCTTCATGGGCTGCGATCTGGAAAACGCTGTCCGCGGAGGTGTAGATGATGGGGTTGCCGGTGCGCAGATGCTCGCTGCCCAGTTCCTCGATGATCTCGGTGCCGGAAGCCACCTTGTTGCCCAGCGTTTTCATGCCGATCTCTTCTTCAAACTTTTCGATCAGCTCCACCGGGAACCCTTTCGGGAAAGTAGGGAACGGCTCCTTAAGCGTCAGTCCCGCCATCTCCCAATGGCCGCTGGTCGTGTCTTTTCCGGCGGACTTTTCGGCCATTGCGCCAAAACAGCCCAGCGGATCATCGATCGCGTCGGGAAGCCCGGCAGCGTTCAGAAGCCCCAGATCGGTGAGGTTCGGGATGTCGGGCTTCCCCTTTTCCACAACGGATTTAAGCGTGTTGGCGCCCTCATCACCGTAGGCAGCGGCATCCTTAGCACCGCCGATCCCGAGGCCGTCGATCACAATGAGCGCAACCCGTTTAATTCTCATACTCACAACTCCTTTACCCGTGCAAGCTCGGCAAGCCGGCCGATCATTTCTCCAGCGGTGGGCTTGCCGCGCCGCGCGTCTATGGTATTCCCAAACAATTCGTGCTGCCGCTCCATCGCACTGCCTGACCAAGCCGACTCGATGGCCCGGCGCATCGCGTGTTCCACGTTGAAGGCCCTCACATGAAAGCGCTGGGCGACCATCGGATAAAGCCTTCCCGTCAGCGAATGCATCAGCCCAGTGTCGAGCGCCATAAGCATCGCGGCTGCGGCCAGATAGACCGTACCGGGGAGTTTTGCCGAGAAACCCAGCGACCAAAGGCAGCTCAGTATTTTGTCTTCGGTCAGGTCGGTTCTGGGCAGACGGTTTACGACGGTCAACCCCTCAATCAGCGCGGACAGTACGGCGGGGTCCAACGGTTTTCTGATCACCCCCGCCGCGCCTCGGCAGTAGGCTTCCTTTTCAAACGCCCCCATGTCCGCAGGTGAGAGGACGATGGCGTAGGGCATCGTAAATAGCGGCAGCAGGCCGACCCTGCGCATTGTCTCCAGTGCGTCCCATCGAGGCAGCACCATGTCGATCAGAAGGACGTCCGGCATGGTCTGCCCGACGAGCTGAACCGTGTTCGGCCCGTCCCATGAAATCCCTTCAACGGAAAGCCCCGACGCCTGCGCTGCCGCGACACATGCCGAAGCGGATGGTTTATCGGACAGCGCGAGTACCGTTCGCTTTGACAATTGCTTCATCGGCATCACTTCCGGCATCACTTCTGTAAGGTTATTCGCCGGACCTTTAGTAAAATCCTCTCATTACAC
>JAEZTD010000397.1 GCA_023443705.1 Bacillota bacterium
CCTCTTACGGCGTCGGTGTGGAGCGTACGTTCCCGCTGCACTCGCCCCGCGTCGATTCGATCACGGTGGTGCGCCGCGGCAAGGTTCGCCGCGCCAAGCTGTACTACCTGCGCGATCTCAGCGGCAAGGCCGCCAAGGTCAAGGAAATCCGCTAAACCCCGATAATCAAGCCGCGCAACCACGCGGCTTTTTTCTTTATTTGTGGAGGAAACATGCCGGAAATCAACTGGTATCCCGGTCACATGGCCAAGGCCAAGCGGCTGCTGGGTGTACAGCTCAAACAGGTCGACGCCGTCATTGAGCTGTGCGACGCCCGCGCGCCGCTGTCCACCCGGAACCCCGACCTCGCCAGCATGAGCCGAGACAAGGCCCGCATTCTGGTACTCAACAAGGCCGATCTGGCCGACGAGCGAGAGACGAAAAAGTGGCTGCAATATTTTAAGTCGCGGGGAGAGTCCGCCGTGGCACTGAACGCGGCGGGCGGCGGCACGAAGGAAATCCTCGCAAGGATCGAGCAGGCGGTGAAGCCCTCCGTCGACCGAATGCGGGCGCGGGGCGCGTTCAAGACGGTGCGGCTGATGGTGGTGGGCATCCCCAACGTCGGGAAATCCACCTTCATCAACCGGCTGCGCGGCGCCGCCGTGGCGAAGACCGCCGACCGGCCCGGCGTCACCCGGGCGAACACCTGGGTCAAGGTGGGGCCGTATCTGGAGCTTCTGGATACGCCCGGCATGCTTTGGCCCCGGCTCTCCGACCAGCGCGGCGCGAGGGTGCTCGCCTTCCTCGGCTCCATCTCCGACCAGATCATGGATTCGGAAAAACTTGCGGGGGAGCTTTTGGAAGCGCTGAACACCGTGGCCCCGGCAGCGGCCAGGGCGCGCTTCAAGCTGCCGGACGACGCGGCGGAGCGCGGGGGAGAGGCGTGGCTTGAAGCCGCCTGCGCCGGGCGCGGCTGGCTGATGTCCGGCGGACGCCCGGATGTGACCCGCGGCGCGGCGTTGGTGCTGGATGAGTTCCGTGGGGGCAAGGTGGGCCGGATTACGCTTGAAAAGACGCCCGGCGCGGAGCATAAAGCGCCCGGCGAGAGAATACCGGAGGATGCACATGGCGAGGGAGACCGCCGCGGAGAAATTGCACCGCATGACGCGGATTGAACGGGAATACTGGGCGCAGGGAATGGCCGTTGCCGGCATTGACGAGGTGGGCAGAGGCCCCTTGGCGGGGCCGGTGGTCACTGCCTGCGTGATCCTGCCGGAGCACGGGCTGATTCCCGGCGTGGACGATTCCAAGAAGCTTTCACCCGCAAAGCGCGAGGCGCTGAACGAGATGATTCTGGACCGAGCGAGTTACGTAGGCATCGCCCGGGTGGAGTCTGACGTGATCGACGAGATCAACATCCTGAATGCCACCCGCCGCGCGATGGAGGAATGCGCTTCCGGTGCGCCCGCGGGCGTCTTCCTGATTGACGCGATGGAAGGGCTTCGCCTGCCCGCCGAAGCGCGCGCCATCGTACATGGCGACGCCCTCAGCTATATGATCGCGGCGGCGTCCATCGTCGCGAAGGTACACAGGGACCGCTTGATGGAAGAGATGGACGCGCGCTACCCCTGCTACGGCTTTTCTCGCCACAAGGGCTACGGCACCGCGGAGCATATCCGCGCGCTGAAGGATTTTGGCCCCTGTCCCCAGCACCGGCGCAGCTTCATCGGAAAAATCCTGGGGAGCCAGCTGTGAGCATGCGGCGGGGGGCCCAATGGGAGGATGCGGCGGCGGAATACCTGAAAAGCCGCGGTGCGGTCATCCTCGGAAAGAACTACCGGCGCGGGCCGGGGGAGATCGACCTGATCGCCCGGATGGACGGCGTCGTCGCCTTTGTCGAGGTCAAGCAGCGCGGCGCGTATTCCCGCGGCACGCCGGGAGAGGCCGTCACCCGGACCAAGCAGGCGCGCATTTCCGGCACGGCGCTTTACTACCTGAAAGAGAACCGCCTTCTGGATGCGCGCATCCGCTTCGATGTGATCGAAATTGATCCGGATGGCCTCCGCCACATCAAAAACGCATTTTCGTACGTCGAATACAACAGATGAGATTTCCTTTCGGCAGGAATTTGCAGCCTGAGCGTGGAAATACTTCTGCTATATATGTTCTATTGGAGCGTTTTTATCCGATGATGAAGAAGATACTCCTTGTGCTGGCGCTGATGGTTTTCCTCCTGCCGCAAGCGGCGCTGGCCGAAAACCTGATTCAAAACCCCGGCTTCGAGGAAGTTTCAGGCGGCTTGCCTTTGGGCTGGCAGCGCGACATGTGGGACACGGGCGAAGGCGTCAGCTACCTGACCGCCGAGACCGACGCCTTTTCCGGCGCGTACAGTGCGAAGGTCGAAAACCTTTCGGACAACGACGCGCGCTTCAGGCAGACGGTTCGCGTGGAGCCTGGCGCCATGTACCTCATCACCTGCCGCATCATGGCGCAGGGCGTGGGCCAGGGGGAGGACGGCGCCGGCATTTCGATCGGGGACACCTTCGCTTCGTCGGAGTTTTTGTATGATACGTTCGGCGAGTGGGTGCCTGTCGAGCTTTACGGCATCGCCGGCGAAAACCAGACGGAGCTGACCGTCATGGCCAGGCTGGGCGGCTACAGCTCCACCAACACCGGTACCGCCTGGTTTGACGACTTTTCCATGAAGAAGGCGGACTTCGCGCCCGCGGGTGCCACCGTCTACGACTTCACCACGCTCGCGGAGGACGTCGGCGAGGAGGATGTGGACTTCTCGGAAGGCGAGGAAGATGCGGGTGGAGCTTACACAAAGCTGATGCTTCTCGTGGCGGCGCTCTCGCTTGCCATTATGGCGCTGGGCGCTTGGGGCGGCGGGCGCGGCGCGCTGGACGGCCTTTCCGAAGCGGCGCTGCGCAGACTCCTCTGGGCGGCGGTGGCGGCGGGTTTTGCGATCCGGGCGGTGGTGGCGGTCACCATCTACGGCTATGGCGTCGATATGGGCGATTTCGCGGCATGGGGCGCGCGCATGACCGTCACCGGGCCTTCCGGCTTCTACGCCGCAGGCGTATTCTGCGATTATCCGCCGGGGTACATGTACGCACTCTGGGCGATCGGGGATTTGCGCAGTTTTCTCGGGCTAAGCTACGACAGCCCGCTGTTCTGGCTGATTCTGAAGATGCCCGCCATCCTGATGGATCTCGCGGCGGCTGTTTTGATCTATACAGAAGGGAAGAAGGCGCTGGGCCAGCGGATCGCGGTTCTCCTGGGTGTCCTCTACGCGCTCTTGCCCGCCGCGATCATGAACAGTGCCGCCTGGGGGCAGATCGATTCGATCCTCGCCATTCTCCTCGCCATGTCGCTGATCAAGCTTTCCAAGGGCCGGTACGCCGCGTCGCTCATCTTCTACGGCGTCGCGATCATGGTGAAGCCCTTCGCGCTGGCATTGGCGCCGCTGGGGCTTGCGGCGCTGGCGGTGGAAGTGTACCGCAGCGAGCGGCGCAGCAAAACCGCGTTGCACATTCTGCGGGCGGTGGGGCTGATGCTCCTCGTCATGCTCGTGATTGCATTGCCTTTCATGACCAACCTGCCCGCGGATCTACTGCAAAAATCGGAGCTCGCCGCCTCGGCCCCCGGCTTCCTGAAGCCGATGGCCTGGTTGACCTCGCTCTTTACCGGGTCTACGGATACCTATCCCTACATTACCGTCAACGCGGCCAACCTGTATGTGCTGCTCGACATGAACTGGCGCTCGCTGGAGGGCGCAGGGCTGTGGAGCCTGTTTGCCAATATCATGATGTAC
>JAEZTD010000399.1 GCA_023443705.1 Bacillota bacterium
GCTCGGAAATCCGTGAGGATTTCAGGCGCACGCAGGTTTCCTTCCTTCGCATCGAAAAAACCATAGGGTTTTTCGATGCCTTGAACCAGCGGGTTTTTGATGCTTCGAAGGCCGCGCTGGGCACAAAGCCCGGCGCGGCCTTTTTCTTCAGGCATCGGCCTCCGCCATTTGATCGACCTCTTTATCCCGTCCGGCGAGCGCGCAGCCGCCTGCGCGGGGGATGGTCAGAAGCCCGCCCTCCCGGAGGCGCGAGAAAAGCGGCGAGGCAAGCGCCTCGCGCAGCGTGTGATCCCGGAGCGTAATGTCGGAGTGGGGCGAAAAGGGGCAGGGTTCCGCCGCGCCGTCCGAAGCGATGTGGAAAAAGCCCCGTCCCGCGGCCAGGCAGCCGCCAAGGGCGGCCTCGTCCCCTGGAAAGGAGAGAAAGAGCATCGGATACCGCCCCCGAAGCTCGCCGACCACCCGCTCCAGCGCCTGCCGCTCGTCCTCTTCCAAGGCAAGCGCTTCGTTTCCGTCCACCGGAACATACTCCACGTAGACCACCGCCCGCGCGCCGCGGGCGCGAAGCGCGTCCACAAAGCCCGGCCGGGTGACCTCGCGCAGGTTCTCCTTTGTTACCGTGATCGACGTGCCGAAGGGGATGTTTCGCTTTTTGAGCGCATCCATCGCGGCCAGCACCCGGTCGTAAACGCCCTCGCCCCGCCGCGCGTCGGTCTCGCCGCCACTGCCCTCGATGCTGATGACCGGCATCAGGTTTCGGCGCGCGTCGAAGAGCGCCAGCCGCTCCCCCTCGATCAACGTCGCGTTGGTGAAGACAGGGAACAGGATGTCCTGCTCGCCGGCGGCAACCTCCAGGACATCCGGGCGCATCATGGGCTCGCCGCCCGCAAGCAGGATAAAGCTAACGCCCAGCGCCGCCGCCTGCCGGAAGATCGACCGCCACGCTTCGGCGTTGAGGTCGGGCGCCGTGTGGGCGCATTCGCGCGCCCGGTCGTAACAGCCCGCACAGCGCAGGTTGCAGGAGCGTGTGATGCTGGCAATCAGAAAGGGCGGGATGTGCTCGCCCTCCGCCTCCAGCTGCTCCCGGAGCGCAGCGGCCTTCCGCGCGCTGATCAGGAAACGCGCGAGAAAAACGCTCTCCCGGGGGCTCAAAAGCGTCGCCCGGATGAGGTCCTGCACGATGGCCTCGGAACCTTCGTTGAAATATCGGGTCAAATCATCCAAACCGTTCACACCCATTCAAAACCACATTGCCCGTTCGCCCGCCTATTGTGCCGGGTTTTCGGGCGACGGCCCCGCGTCCAAGTCCTTCGTGGCGGTGTCCGCAGCTTCCGCGGGCGCGTCCGTGGTTTCCGCGTTTGTGGCTTTGGACCCGGTAGACGCCAAATCGCCCTCCGGCTCGCCGCGAAGCGCCTCCACGTCGGCGACGGTGATGGCCATCAGGTCGTCCCTCGTCGGGTTCTCCAGGATCGACAGCCGGTTCGCCTGCTGCACCAGCACCCGTTCGAAGATGTTGCGCACGCCGCGGGCATTGCCGAAGGAGATCGAATTGGTGTTGACTTCGTCGATCAGCTGGCGCACCGCCGAGCGGGCGGCCTCTTCCAGCACGTACTGGTTCTTCCTGCACTGCATTTCGAAGATCTCGATCATCTCGTCCAGCGAATAGTCGTCAAAGTGCAGGTATCGGTTGAAGCGGGACTCGAGGCCGGGGTTGGAGTGAATGAACGCGTCCATCAGCCCATCATAGCCCGCAACGATCACCACCAGGTCGTCGCGGTGGTCCTCCATCGCCTTGAGCAGCGTGTCGATGGCTTCCTGCCCGAAGTCGTTCTCTCCACCGCCGTTCAACGCGTAGGCCTCGTCGATGAACAGCACGCCGCCCAGCGCTTTTTTGACGGCTTCGCCGGTCTTGATGGCGGTCTGGCCCACGTAACCGGCCACGAGGCCGCTGCGGTCCACCTCCACCAAGTGCCCCTTCGACAGGATGCCGAGGCTGTGGTAAACCCTCGACATCAGCCGGGCGATCATGGTTTTGCCGGTGCCGGGGTTGCCGGAAAACACCATGTGCAGCGACATGTCCAGGGTGGGCAGGTCATGCGCCTTGCGCATCTTGTAGACCGTCACCATGTTTATGAGGTTTGAGACCTCTTTTTTGATGCTGGCAAGCCCGATGTACCCGCCCAATTCTTCCTTCAGCTTGGCGATGTCCTCCGGCGGCTTTTCCTCGGCCTCGGCCGCCGCGGGCGGCTCGGCGGCGGGCGACGCGCCCTTTTTGCCGGCTTCCTTCGCGGGCTCGTCCGCCTCCGGTTGATCCCGCTGCGGAGCTTCCGGCTTCGGCGCTTCCGGCTTGCCCGCCCCCTTCAGGCGCTCCGGCGAAAGGCTGGGCGCGCCCCAAAGGTCGTCCGCCACCCTGCGAAGGTTGTTTTCGGTCAGCTTCTGGATGACCTCCAGCTGCTGAAAGATGATCTCGTCCTTGGTGTCCAAGGTGCTCCCTCCAATTCTACGCTTCAGGCACCAGCGCGATCTTCAGCCCCTCGCGCTTCTTAGAAATTTCGAAAGCCTTTTTGAAGTCCCTAAGCGGCAATACGTGGGTGACGATGCCCTCCGTGGGCAGGCTGCCGTCCTTGAAGCCCTCGATTACCGGCTCGAAGCAGTAAGGGCTCAGGCTGACGCCGTAGATGTCCAGCTCCTTCGCGTCGCCAATCAGCGACCAGTCGACCGTCGCGGGGGCGTTGAACACGCTGAACTCCACGAAGCGCCCGCCCTTTTTGATCAGCTGCAGCCCCTGCCCCACCGCCGATGGGTGCCCGCTGGCCTCAATGTACACGTCGCAACCGGTGCCATCGGTCATCCCTGCGATCAGCGGCGCGACGCCATCTCCCGTCCAGGGCTCCATGACGTGGGTCGCGCCCAGTTTGAGAGCCAAATCCCGCAGCCAGCCCACCGGATCGATGGCGATGAGGGCCTTCGGCTTCTTCCGCGCCGCCGCGGCGATCATGCCCAGCCCCAGTGTGCCTGCGCCCGCGATGACCACCACGTCTTCTGGCTCGATCTTCGCTCGATCCACCGCGTGCATCGAGCAGGCGAAGGGCTCGATCAGGATGGCCTTTTCGAGGGGCATGTCCTCCGGCACCGGGTAATTGCGCGCGTTCTCCGGCAGCCGCACGTACCCGGCGAACCCGCCGTTTAAGTGGTGCTTGAAGCCGTACACGTTGTGCGGGTCGCACAGCCAGTACCTACCCTCCCGGCAGTAGCGGCAGCCGCCGCAGGGCACCAGCTGCTCGGTAACGATGCGTTCGCCCACCTTGAGCGGCCCTCGGTACATGGGCCCAACCTCCGCAACGCGCCCCAGGATCTCATGCCCCGGAATAAACGGAGGCTCCACATAGGCAGGGTTGCCGTCGCCGCCCCAGAAGCGCGCGCCCCCTTCGTAGCACTTGATGTCCCCCGCGCACACGCCACAGGCCTCTACCTTCAGGATGATTTCCGCGCCCGCCGCGCGCGGCACGTCCACCGGTCCATAGCGGTAATCTCCCCTGCCATGGGCCACCACCGCGTTCATCTTCTCGGGAAGCACGCGACCACCTCCTACTTTCCAATCGTACTGATTATAGCAGGCCGCCCGCCGTTTGTGAAGGGCGGCGCGGCGTTTGCCGTAACGAAGTCATCCTCTTTATGGGGGTAGAAATATGTGGTTGTCAAGGTAAACCCCTTCTGTTATAATAACTTTGGTATGCCACAGAAGGGAAGGACTGCGTTTGAAGCTTTTCATTTCCGCCGACATTGAGGGCACCTGCGGCATTTGCCACTGGGATGAAACCGAAAAAGGGCGCGATTTATACCAGCACTTCGCCGCGCAGATGAGCCGCGAAGTGGCCGCCGCCTGTCAGGGCGCCATCGACGCCGGTTGGGACGAGATCCTGGTCAAGGACGCCCACGATTCCGCGCGGAACATCGACCCGAACCAACTGCCCCAGAACGTCCGCATTTTCCGCGGTTGGGGCGCGGACCCGCTGTGTATGATGGCGGGGCTCGACTCGTCTTTTGACGGCGTGGTGTTCACAGGGTACCACTCCGGCGTGGGCAGCGACAAAAATCCCCTCGCCCACACGATGAACACCCGCGCCTTTTCGCTTACGATCAACGGTGAACCGGCCTCTGAGCTTTACATCAACTGCCTGATCGCCGCCTATCTGGGCGTTCCGGTCTATTTGGTTGCGGGCGACCGGGGGCTCTGCGAATGGATGAAGGACAAGAACCCGAACACGCTGACTGCGCCGGTGGTCGAGGGCTTTGGCGGCGGCAGCATCTCGCCGCACCCGGAGGCCGCCGTCCGGATGATCCGCGAAGCGGTTCGGGACGCGCTCAAAATGCCCCGGGAGGGCTTTCTGTTCCCGATGCCGGAATCGGTCGAAATGGCCGTCTCATTCCGGGAGCACCAGCAGGCCCGTAAGGGCGGGTTCTATCCGGGCGCAAAAAAAGTCGATGCGCGGACGGTATCCTTCGAATCCCGTAACTTCATGGACGTCCTCGGCTTCATGATGTTCGTGGTCAACGGGTAAACGCATGATTAAGCCAAAAGCACTGCGCCCCGGCGATACGCTGGGGTTCGTCGCACCGGCCAGCCCGACCAAGACGCTCGAGGGCGTTGATAAATCCGTCGCGGCCGCCCGAGCGCTGGGGTACAATGTCGTGGTCGGCGAGAGCTGCCGAAATACGCATGGCTACTTCTCCGGAGACGACAAAATGCGCGCGCGGGACCTCAACCGCATGTTTGCAGACGACGCCGTCGACGCCATCGTCTGCATCCGCGGCGGCTACGGTGCGCCGCGCATCCTGGATCAGCTGGATTACGACCTGGCGCGGAAGCATCCGAAGCTCCTCGCCGGATACAGCGACATCACGGCGCTGCACATCGCCTACGGGCAGAAATCCGGCCTCGTCACGATGCACGCGCCGATGCCGTCCACCGAGTGGATCGCGGACGACTACGACGCCTTCACCCACACCGGGCTCTGGCGGGCGCTGACTTCCACCGAGCCGCTGGGCACCATCGAAAACCCGCCGGGCTTCCCGGTGGAGGCGCGAAACGGCGGCGTCGCCCAGGGCCGCCTCGTCGGCGGCAACCTGTGCCTCGTGGCCGCGCTGAACGGCACGCCCTGGGAAATCGACGCGCGGGGCGCGATCCTCGTACTCGAGGACATCGGCGAATACGTGCACCGGCTCGACCGGATGCTGACGACGCTTCGCCTTTCCGGTAAATTTGATCAGTGCGCGGGCATCGTGCTGGGCGGATTCACGGACTGCCCGCCGGAGAACCCGGACCTAAGCCTCACACTGCGGCAGGTCATTGAGGAAGTGGTTCTCCCCTCCGGAAAGCCGGTGCTCTCCGGCTACATGATCGGCCACTGCAGCCCGAAGGTGACCATTCCGCTGGGCGTGACGGCCACCATCGACGCGGACAAGGGGCTCTTCACCATCGAAGAAGCGGCGCTCACCGCATCTTAGCCTTCTAAGGCGCACAGACCGGCGAAACCGTAGCGATCCGGCGCGCACAGCGCCGGACGGCAGGAAACCTACTGGAAACATCCTTCGTCTATAGAGAAGCGCGGGTTCGCGGACAACAACAGGAGGGAACGCAATGGGCAAAATCAAATGGTTGGGCGCGGTCATCCTCACGCTTGCGCTGCTCGTCGTCATGCCTATGGCCGCTTTGGCGGCCACCGGAATATCCGATCAGGGCGGCTGGGTCGGCCAGACAGAGGGGACGCTATACGCAATCCTCCAGGACGGAGACAGCTACTCCGTCTATTCGCTGCCCGCTTCGGGCGGCAGCCCGACCAAGCTGGACACCGCCCAGACGATGACCAACCTTCTCATCGGCGGCAACGGCTCGGCCTACTATCTCGCGGGGGACGGCGCCAACTTCCATCTGAAGTCCATCGGGGACGGCGGCGTAGTTTCGACCCTTGTCAACTTTGAGAACGGCGTTCAGGCCAAGCAGATTTCCTGGTACGACGGCATGCTCTACTGCCTGATCGAAAACAAGCTGAGCGTTATCGATCCGGCATCCGGCGACATGGATGAGGTCACCCCCGAGCTTTTGACGGAATACGTCATCATCGACGACGTAATCTTCTACGTCTCAGGTTCGGACATCGCCACCTACACCCATGAAATGACCGGCGGCGACATGCTGGTCACGTCCTCTGGCAAGCTTTACTCAATGACCTCCACCGGCTCCAACCCAGAGCTGATCCTGGACAAGGGCATCTCGGACCTGCGCGCCGCCGGCGATTACCTGTACTTCCATAACATGGAGGACAGCTACGCGATGGGCTCCAGCGACGATACGTGGCTGGAGGGCAAGCTGTACCGCTACAACATCCAGACCGGACAGCTCACTTCGATGAACCTGGATTACGACTGGGACTTCTTCCCCACCGCCCGCGGCGTTGTGGTGTACACTTCCCAGGACGTCTCCCTCTACCCGCTGACCGGCGGCGACGGCCAGGTGCTGATGACCCCGGAGCTTTACACCACGCTGACGGTGTTCGGCGACGCGGCTTACGTGTATGAACATTCCACCGGAACCCTGACCGAGGTGCCGCTGAACGGCTCCGCCGCCGCGCCGCTCGTCACCCTCAGCGCCGCCACGCCGCTGACCACAGACGACCCCGACGACGAAACAGGCGACGAGACCAGCGGAACCGACGGGGAGATCACGGACGATCCCGACACCACCGGAGACGACACAATCGATGCCGATGACGATGACGACAGCGGCTCGTCCTCCGGCTCCTCCTCTGGCGGCAGCTCGTCCACGGCCACCAGCAGCGGCTACATCTTCCCCAATTCTTCCACGAAGAAGCTGACCCGCTCGCAGATTCTCAAGGTCGCCAAGTCCAAGTGGGGCTATGCGCGCAATGAGATCTATGCGCGCCACGGCTACCGCTTCAAGTCCTCCAAGTACAAGAAGTATTTCGCCAACAAAACCTGGTACAAGCCGGGCAGTTTCTCGACAGGCGAGCTCAATTCCATCGAGTGGTACAACATGGACCTCATCAAGTCGATGGAAATCGAATACGGCCTGCTCTCCGGCTCCACCTCGTCCTCCGGCGGCAGCAGCTCCGGCGCGAAGAACAACTACTATATATTCTCCAGTTCTTCAACAAAGAAACTGACGGCCAGCCAGCTCAAAGGCCTGTCCAAGAGCAAACTGGCGCTGGCCCGCAACGAGATTCTGGCCCGTAACGGCTACAAGTTCAAGACGGCCGCTTACAAAAAATACTTTGCAAACCAGAAGTGGTACAAGCCCGGCGGGTATTCCTCCGGCAAACTCAACTCGATCGAGTGGTACAACATCAAGCTGATCAAAAAGTACGAAGCCAAAAAATAACCCTTTACCCTTGCGGGGGCGGCTGAACCCGCCCCCGCATTGTTTTTGTCGCAATGGCACATGGAACCGCCGAACCTATACGTATGATCGGGAGTTGATGTCGTGGTCTTTTCCAGCTCCGAATTTCTCTTCTTTTTTTTGCCGTTTGTTCTTGCCGTCTACTTCGGCCTGATGCGCGGGCGGGGCGCCAGAAACCTTCTTCTTGCCCTCGTCAGCCTCTTCTTCTACGCCTGGGGCGAACCGTGGTTTGTGTTTGTCATGCTCGCCTCGATCGCCTTCAACTGGCTGTGCGCGCTTGAGATCGACAAGCGCCGTGAAACCGGGGCCGCCAAGGGGTGGCTGATGTTCTCGGTCGTCGGAAACCTTGGTCTTCTTGGCGCGTTCAAATACCTGATGTTCGTTCTCGAAAACATCAATCTGGCTTTTGGCGCGCACATTCCGGTGCCGAAGATCCTGCTCCCCATCGGCATTTCGTTCTTCACGTTCCAGGCCATGTCCTACGTGATCGACGTCTACCGCGGCGACGGCAAGGTTCAGAAGAATTTTATGAACGTGTGCCTGTACGTGTCCTTCTTCCCGCAGTTGATCGCCGGCCCGATCGTAAGGTACCAGACCGTCGCCGACGAAATCAACGAGCGCTTCGAAAACATGGACGACTTTACGCGCGGCGCGCGGCGCTTCATGGTCGGGCTGGGCAAGAAGGTCATCCTGGCCAACAGTCTGGCGCTTCTGGTGGACAACGCGTTTTCCCACGCGCCGAGCGAGCTGTCCGTGGTCGGCGCATGGCTGGGCGCCATTGCCTACCTGTGGCAGGTGTATTACGATTTCTCCGGCTACTCCGACATGGCCATTGGCATGGGCTGGATGTTCGGCTTCCACTTTCTGGAGAACTTCGACTACCCAATGATCTCGCGATCGGTCACCGAATTCTGGCGCCGCTGGCACATCTCGCTGGGCACCTGGTTCCGGGATTATCTGTTCATCCCGCTGGGCGGCAGCCGCGTAAAGAGTACCTGGCGGCTTCTGTTCAACATGTTCGTGGTCTGGTCGCTGACGGGCCTTTGGCACGGCGCTTACTGGAAGTACCTGTTCTGGGGCATCGGCTTTTTCATCTTTCTGGCGCTTGAGCGCTTCACCGGCCTTTCGAAGAAACTGGACAAGCAGCCGCTGGGCGTACTCTACGCGATGATCGCGGTCACCACGATCACGGTGCTGATCCGCTCCGACAACATGACCTACGCCTCCGGGTTCATCGGCTCCATGTACGGCATAAACTCTAGCGGCTTTTGGGATGCCACCGCCGCAATGTACGTGCGGGAGTACGGCGTTTTTGTCGCGCTGGCGCTTTTGATCGGCCTGCCCATCGGCCGGTTCGTCAAGGAAAAGCTGCACGTGCCGGAGCGTGCCTTTGAGCTCCTGAGCGCCGTCGGGCTGATCGCGGTGTTCGTCGTCTCGCTGAGCTACATCGTCATGGGCGGCTACAACCCGTTCATCTACTTCAATTTCTAGGAGGGATGGCCATGCTGCGTAAAAGAATTGATATCGTCCTGACCGCCATCCTTCTCGCTTCCATCCTCGTGATAGGCGGCGTGACGGCTTCGCTTCACATGCGTGAATTCGGCTATGACCTTGTGAAAGGTTACACCAACTACCTGAAAGAGGGGCGACCGCTGGCGAGCGTGTCGGCCCGCATCTCGGCGCTGACCAACACGATCAATCAGGTGCTCCTAGGCAAGGATGTCTTCCAGAAGCTGAACTTGCGGCTTCAGATGGCGCTGGGCAAGGAGATGTTCAGCCTCGGCGGCAGCACGATGGTCCGGCTTAAGACCGGTCAGCTCTATGACCTGCAAAAAAGGACGGCCTTTACCGACGACATCGAAAAGATGGTTCTTCTAAAGGAAAATTTGGGGGAAATGGGCATCCCCATGCTCTACGTTTATCCTCACAGCATGCTGTACGAAGATGGACTGCTGCCCGGCGGGGTCGTAGACACCAACATTCAGATGGCGGATGAGCTGGTCTCCGGCCTCCGGGAAGCGGGCATCCCGGTCATTGACAGCCGCGAAGTGTACCAATCTGCCGGTCTCGCCTTGGGCCAGGCCGTCTATCGCACGGACCAGCACTGGGCGAACCAACTGATCTTTCAAACCTTTCGCGTCACCGCCGCAAAGCTGAACGAAATGGGTCTGTTTGTCGACCCCTCGATCTACGCGGAGGAGAGCTTCACGACCGAGACGTATCCGCGCATGCACATGGGGCAGGTGGGCGAGCGTCTGGGAATCGGCCTGATCGAACCGGATGACTTTGCACTGATCTACCCGACCTACGATACCGCGTTTTCGAAAAAAATTGTCAACGGCCGCAATGTCGAGGATAAAAACGGCTCTTTCATGGATCTTCTCTACACCGGCCTGCTTGATGACGCAAAGAATAACGGCGTGGCAAACCTTTACTGGGTCTACGGAAACCAGGACGCGGAAAACTGGTATACGAACGACAAAGTAGCCACCGGGCGCATACTGATTTCCAAGGATTCCTTCGGTACCCCCTTTGTGGATTTCATGGCGCTTACCGCCCACGAGGTGCTGGCGGTGGACCTGCGAAAGACGACGCGCACCATCGAAGACTACGCGCGGGAGTACCAGCCGGACATCGTGATCGTCGCCCACTCGCAGGCGATGCTCCGGTCCGCCAACTATGTTTTTGTGGAAAAATAACCGCCTATGGGCAATTGGGGGATTTCGCCGTCCCATGCGTTCATAGTATTTCGAATAATGCGGTAGGATAGGTGCGGAGGATGATTTTTTGCAGAGGCTCCTAGAAGAACTGTACAGGGTGCTGCCGCCTGAGCGCGTGCTCGTAAACGAACCGATGGCCCGGCACACCACCTTCCGCCTGGGCGGCCCGGCGGACGTATTTGTGATGCCGGAAACGGCCGACGAGGCGGTCGCGGCCATAACCGCCGCCGATACGCTGGGCGTGCGCCATCTGATTCTGGGCAACGGCTCCAACATGATCGTGCGAGACGGCGGGCTTCGCGCGCTGGTGATTTCGACGGTGGCGATGAACACCGTTGAAATCCAAAGCAATTCAGTGACCGCCCAGGCGGGCGCGCTCCTGTCCAAGGTCGCGTCGGAAGCGCTGGCCGCGGGCCTTTCCGGGCTGGAATTCGCCTGCGGCATCCCCGGTTCGGTGGGTGGTGCCGCGGCAATGAACGCCGGCGCCTACGGCTTCGATATGGCGGGGGTGCTGACCGGCGCCCGGGTCTTCATGGATGGGCGGGACCAATGGCTGCCCCTGGATGAGATGGACTACGGCTACCGAAGATCAAAGGTCCTAAAGCAGGGCGGAACGGTTCTGGAGGCTCGCTACGCGCTGACGCCGGACGACCCGGCGCGCATTCGCGAGCGCATGAACGAATTTAACACCTGCCGCCGTGAAAAGCAGCCGCTGCATCTGCCCAGCGCGGGCTCCGTCTTCAAGCGTCCGGAGGGCCATTTCGCTGGCGCGCTGATCGAACAGGCCGGCCTCAAGGGCTACACCATCGGCGGCGCGCAGGTCTCCACGCTGCACGCGGGCTTTATCGTCAACATCGGCGGCGCCACCGCGGCAGATGTAACAAACCTGATCGCCCATATTCAGAAGGAGGTTCTGGCGCGCTCCGGCGTTCATCTGGAGTGCGAGGTTCGCATCCTGGGCGAGGAAGCCTGACCTTTCCTCAGATCAAGCCCTGCATGGTCCGGGATGTTCGGTCCGACGGAAATCGCCCAAACCAATTATGAAGCACGCGCCCGCCGCCATCCCCGGCGGGCGCTCTTGAACGAATGTCGGGATGGCTGGGAGGGTTCTGGATGTCGTTTTCATCGGACGTGCGGGAGGAACTCGCGCGCTCAGGT
>JAEZTD010000057.1 GCA_023443705.1 Bacillota bacterium
CCCAGCGGCAATGTGATCCTGGAGAAGGAGCCCACCGTGGTCAACCACATCACCGGTGCCAAGAGCTACCTGGCCGCCATCCAGGAGGGCATGAAGGAAGTGACCTCGGTCGAGAACGACGGCACCGCGGCTAGCTACTTCTCCAAGTCCCGCTACGCGATCGCCGCCAAGACCGGTACGGCCCAGAGAACCAAGCTGGACGTTGAGAACAACTCCTGGCTGGTGAGCTACGCGCCCTACGACAAGGACCCGGAGATCGTCGTCATCTCATACATCCAAAACGGCTACGCGGGCGCGAAATCGGCCCCCGGCGTCATCAGGACCATACAATACTACATAAACAGCCTTAAGAAGACGGATACCACCACGGTCACCACCACCGACCGTCTGGCGGAATAGCGGGAGAGCGGGATGGGAGAGTCGATCGTCATTACCTCCGGCAAGGGCGGCTCGGGAAAATCCACCGTCGCCGTCAACCTCGGCGCGGCGCTGGCCGCGTCGGGGCGGAGCGTTGTCTTGGTCGACATGGACATGGGCATGCGCTCGCTGGACATCCTGTGCGGCCTTGAAAACAAAATCGTCTACGACCTGGCCGACGTGGCCGACGGCCTTTGCCGCGTCAAGCAGGCCATCGTGAAGCACCCGTCCATCGAAGGCCTCCACTTGGTCAGCGCAGCCCAGACCCGCGGAAGCGATGCGATTTCACCCGCCCGATCCCGCGAGGTCATGGAAGAGCTCAAGGCGCGCTTTGACCATGTGCTGATCGATTGCCCCGCCGGCGTCGGCCGCGGGTTTCGAAATGCCGCCTCCGGCGCGGACCGGGCGCTGATCGTTTCGCTGACCGACCCGGTTTCCCTCAGGGACGCGGAGCGCGTGGCCGGCCTCCTTGCGCGCAGCGACATTTTAAGCCCGGCGCTGGCGTTCAACCGCGTCCTGCCGCGAAGGGGCAGGCGGGGCGAAAACACGCTCCTCGAGCTCGCCGACCGAATGGGGCTGACGCTTGTCGGCATCATCCCGGAGGACCCTTCCATTCAAGCGGCGATGCCGGACAAGCGCGCGGCGCAAGCATCGTCCCCGGCCGTCCGCGCGATCCGCGAACTTTCCCGCCGCCTGATGGGCGAGGACCTGCCGTTTGCGGGGCTGCCCCGCGAACCGCTGATCAAACGCATTGTGAGGGCAATTGTACAATGATAGCCAGACAGGAAACCAGAGCCGCTTCCGGCGTGAAGCGCTTTAAGCACATCGCAAAGCTGATACAGGCAAACCGGTTCAACACGCACATGATGCGATCGTTCGACTGGTCGTTCTTCATCCTCGTGATGGGCATCGCGCTGTTCGGCGTGGTATGCATTTTCGCGGCCACCGCCTCGCCTGCGGACACGCAGCCCAAGTCGCTGATGGAAATGCTCACCACCCAGCCCACCAACTACGCGAGGCTTCAGATCATCTGGCTCATGGCAGGGCTCGTGCTGATGGCCGCGATGGTCTATCTGGACTACGAATACCTGTCGCAATGGGCGAACCTGATCTACTGGGCGAACATCGCGCTCCTCTTCATCGTGCTGTTCATGGAGCGCGGACGCGGCAACATGGCGGGCTGGTTCCGATGGGGTGCGGAGTCCAACCGCACGATGCAGCCTTCCGAGTTCGGAAAGCTGGCGATCATCATCGCGATGGCAAAGCTCTTCTCGGGGCGGCAGAAGCCCATCACCACCGTCGCGGAGCTGGTGCCGGTCTTGGTATACATCGGGCTTCCGCTGGTTCTGATCGTTCTCCAGCCGGACGTGGGCACCGCGCTTGTGTACATGGTCATCTTCGCGGTGATGCTGTTCGCGTCCGGCACCAACTACAAGCTGATCGTCGGAATGGTCTGCATCGCGGTACTCCTGATCGTGCCTGTATGGTATTTCATGAACACGTCGGACAGCAGTTTCCGTGCCAACCGAATCCGCGTGTGGCTGGACCCGACGCTCGACACCTCCGGCGCCGGCATGCAGATGGCAAACGCCCGCATCGCGCTGGGCTCAGGCGGGGTGTACGGCAAGGGCTTGTTCTCGGTGGGCAGCTTCGCTTCGCTCAACTACATCCCCGACGATTATACGGACTTCATCTTCGCGATCGTCTGCGAAACTTTCGGATTTGTCGGCGCGGCGGTGATCGTAGGGGCGATGACGGCCATGCTGGTGCGCATGGTGTTCATGAGCATGCGCGCGACGGACGCCTTCGGCTCCTATGTGATTCTGGGCGTCATGGCGATGATGGGCTTCCACATCATTGAAAACATCGGCATGGTGGTGGGCCTTCTGCCCGTCACCGGCATTCCGCTGCCATTCATCAGTTACGGCGGCTCCAACCTCTTGACCAACATGATGGGGCTGGGCATGGTGCTGGGCATCTCGATGCGTTCCAGAGACCGCGCGAAATCGGCACGCCCGAGGATGACGGCGAGGCTTTAGCTTTTTGCGGCCGCAAGGCCGCCTTTGCCGGCTGTCGGACTTTAGCGTGATGCTCTGATAAAAAATTATAAACTGAGGAGGAAAAATCGTTGATCACCGCTGTCGGCCTGAATCTATCAATCGACCGAACCATTGAGGTGCCGCGCCTTGTGCCCTACGGCACCAACCGCGCGCTCACTGCCCGATCAGACCCGGGCGGGAAGGCGATGAACGTGGCGCTGACGGCTTCGCGCCTCGGCGTAGAGACGGCCATCACCGGTTTCATGCGTTCGGAAAGCGCGGCGTTCTTCTCGGACAGACTTGAACAGGCGAAGGTTCGGCAGGATTTTGTGCTTCTTCCCGGTGTGATCCGGGTAAACGTCAAGGTGCTGGACCGGGAAGCGGGCGCGGTGACGGAGTTCAACGAGTCCGGAGCGCCGGTGGGGGAAGCGGATCTCGAGGCCGTGCGCCGGAGGGTGAGGGAGCGGGCTGCCCTGGGCGGGTGGCTGGTCCTGACCGGTTCTCTGCCGCCCGGCTGCCCGAAGGACTTTTACCTGCGGCTGATGACGGACGTTCCGGGGCTGAGGGTGGCCCTCGACGCCGACGGGGAGGCGCTGAGGTGCGCCGTTAACGGCAGGCCGGCGCTGGTCAAGCCCAACCGGCGGGAGCTTGAAGGGATCATGGGCAGGCCGATGGGTGCGGTCTCCGACATCCGGCTGGGCGCGGAAGAGCTGATCGAGCGGGGCGCGGGGGTCGTGGTGGTGTCGCTGGGCGACAAGGGTGCGCTGGCGGCCGCGCCCGGAGAATGCCTGTTTGCGGAACCTCCGGATGTGCCCGTCCGCTCAACGGTCGGTGCGGGGGACGCCATGGTCGCAGGGCTTGTGGCGGCGCTGGCGGAAGGGAAATCCCTCGAAAGCGCGCTCCGATCGGGCGTGGCGGCAGCGGGCGCGGCGGTTGCCACACCCGGTACGCAGGCGGTTCCGCTGGAGGACTACCAGCATATATATAAGACCATATCAATTCAGAAGGTGATGTAAATGACGGGCGTAGCGATCATGGGGTGTGGCACGGTAGGCACGGGTGCAATGAAGATGCTGACGGAAAACGCGCGGGAAATTACGCGGGCTGCGGGGCGCGAGGTTAAACTGACGTATGTGCTGGACGTGCGCCCGGTGGCGGTGCCGGCGGGGGTCGTCCAGGCCAAGACGCTGGACGAGGTGTTGGCGGACGGGGACACCAAAATCTTCATCGAATCCATCGGCGGGTGCGGCGTCGCCTACGATTTCACCCGGAGGGCGCTTTCAGCCGGACGCCATGTCGTGACCTCCAACAAGGAACTGGTGGCGGAACACGGCGACGAGCTGACCGCGCTGGCTGAGGCAAACGGCGTCATGTACCGCTACGAGGCGTCGGTGGGCGGCGGCGTTCCGGTCATCAGGCCCATTGGCACCTGCCTCGCGGGCAACCGCATCCTGTCGATCAGCGGCATCGTCAACGGCAGCACGAACTACCTTCTGACCCGCATGGAAAAGTTCGGTCTCAGCTTCCCGGCGGCACTGGGCGAGGCGCAGGCGCTGGGCTACGTGGAGGGCAACCCGGACGCCGACCTCGAAGGCTGGGATGCCAGGCGCAAGCTCGCCATCCTCGCGAACACCGCCTTTGGCGCGAAGTTCTCGGATGACAAGCTGATTCCCACCGCGGGCATCAAATCCGTGACAGAGGCGGATTTTGAGAAGGCCCACGCGCTGGGCGGCACCATCAAGCTCATCGCCCACGCGCGGCGGACGGACAAAGGTTGGACGGGCTGGGTCTCCCCGGCGCTTGTACCGGCCGGTCACATGCTTAACGGCGTCAGCGACGTGTTCAACGGCATTCTTGTCCGCGGTGACTTTGCCGGCGATGTGATGTTCTATGGCCGCGGCGCGGGTGCGGAGCCCACCGCCAGCGCCATCATCGGCGACATCATCGAAATTTCCCGCGCGCTGGACAGGCCGCATCACGGCGGCGCGTGGTCAGTCGTCCCGGCATTTGAGACGGAGGCCCAGCCCCGCTTCGCTTGGGAAGGCACCTGCATCCGCGCGCTGGCATAACCCGCCGCCGCACCTCATAGGGTG
>JAEZTD010000065.1 GCA_023443705.1 Bacillota bacterium
GATCACCACCAACGGCAAGCAGTTTACAACGCTGTATTCGCCATTTCGCTTCATTGGGCAGGGAAGCATCCTTTCGCTGCCGACGCCGATCATCATCGCCGCGGTCGTGGTTCTGGGCGTCGCGCTGTTTACGCGGAAGACTTCCTTTGGAATGTTTGTGGAGTCCGTCGGCGTAAACCCCAGCGCAAGCCGGGTGTCGGGCCTGCAGTCCGGGCGGATTGTCCTGATCGCCTACGTGCTGACGGGCTTCCTGTCGGGCATCTCCGGTCTGATCTACTCCAGCCGGATATCCTCCTGTGATTCCAACAACGCCGGCGTGAACAACGAAATGGACGCGATCCTCGCGGTGGTCATCGGCGGCACTTCGATGTCCGGCGGCAAGTTCAGCCTGTTCGGAACGGTAATCGGCGCGCTGATCCTTCGCACGATCATCACGCTGGTGCTGTACCTGGGCATCGTATCTGAGGCAATTCTGGCCTTCGAGGCGCTGATCATCGCGGTGGTTATCGTGCTCCAGTCCGAGCCCGTGCGCAAGGCGATGGCCCGCCGCAGCAAGAGCCGCGGTCAGGCGATAGGGGGTGCCACCCGTGCTTAAAATTGAAACCAGACGGCAGGGGCTACTGGCGCGGCTGTTCAACCCCAGGTATATCATGGTTTATGCCACGCTGGGCGTGTTTTTGTGCATTTACCTTTTCGGCGCGCTGATGTACGGTGAAAAGGGCTTCACATCGCTCAGGACGTTTCTGAATTTCTTTGTGGACAACGCTTACGTAGGCATCTCCGCCGTCGGAATGACTATGGTACTGATCACGGGCGGTATCGACCTTTCGGTTGCCGCGGTGGCCTCGCTGACGGGGATGTTCGTCGCCTATGGCACAACAGTGCTGGGCATCCATCCGCTCCTTTGCATGCTGTTTTCGGTCGTCGTGGGCACGGGTCTGGGCCTATTGATGGGCGCGACGATCCACTATCTGAGCGTGCCGCCCTTCATCACCACGCTGACGGGCATGTTCCTCGCGCGGGGCGTGTGCTCGCTGATCAGCCGCGAGTCCATCTCCATCAGCCATCCGATGATTGACGACTGGGCGGGTTGGAAGATCTACCTGATGAAATTCAGCGACGGCGAATGGGTCAAGATCAAGCCCGTCGCCTACATTACCGTCAGTGTTATGATCTTCATCGTCATGATCATCATCGGAACGATCCTTTTGCAGCGGACCAAATTCGGCCGCAATGTCTACGCCATCGGCGGCAACGAGCAGTCCGCAAAGCTGATGGGCCTTCCGGTGGGGCGCACGAAGGTTCTTGTGTACGGCATCAACGGTTTCTGTTCGGCGCTGGCCGGCATCGCCTACGTGCTGTATGTGAAATCCGGCTGGAACCTGGCGCTGATGGGTGGCGAGCTTGACGTCATCTCCTCTGCGGTCATCGGCGGCGTGATGCTGACCGGCGGCGTCGGCTACATGATGGGTACGATGTTCGGCGTGCTTCTGAAGGCGACGATTCCGTCCCTCATCACCTTCGCGGGCAATCTGTCCTCCTGGTGGGGCAAGATCGCGACGGGCGTGCTGCTCCTGATCTTCATCATCATCCAGCGCGCCGTGGTCACCTACACCGCGCGGAAGAAATCCACCTGATGTTTATCAGTCCATGTGGGGCCCGGCATGGTACGCCGGGCCCTTTTGTGGTATCATGGGGCGAGGAGTGATTGTATGCGGTATGAATGGCTGGATGCGGAGCTTCTGTCAAAGCCCTGCACGACGAAGGACTTCAAGGCGGAGTGGCAGTGGGTCCGCTACATGGTGGACGGGAAGATGTTCGCGGCGACTTTAGACGACCGAGAGGGGAGGCCTGTGGTTTCGCTTAAGCTTGACCCGCTGGAAGGAGAGTTCCTTCGGGGCCAATACCCGGACATCGCGCCCGGCTATTACATGAACAAGCGCCACTGGAATTCCGTACGCCTCGACGGCGAGGTGCCCGACGACCTTCTGCAAGAGCTGGTCGAAAAATCCTACCAGTTGGTTTTAGGCGGGCTTACCAAAAAGGAACGGGTTTCGCTGGGTCTCTGAGCGCGACCCCGCCGCGCTTGCCGGCGACAAGCCGTTGTGCTACAATGTTTCGGGTGAAAAACATGAACAGCCAGAAATCAAGGCGGATTTTGTCCGACGCGGCGCTGTTTCTTCTAACCACGGCGGGCGCTGTGGCGGTTTGTATACCGCTTGGTTATGTGCGCGACGGCGGCGTGTACATGCCCATGATCTTCATGGCGGCGGTGCTCCTGGTGGCGCGCTTTACCACCGGCTACCTCTACAGCGCGGCGGCTTCGGTGGTCAGCATCCTCTGGATCAGCTACGCGTTCCGCCAGCCCTACTACGAATTTGATTTTCTGTACGGCGATCTCGTGACCTTCGCATGTCTTATGGCGGTGGCGCTTTTAACCTCCCGCATGACGCAGCAGATTCGAGAGCAGCAGGACGCCTACGCGGAGGCCGAGCGGGAGCGCATGCGGGGGAACCTTCTTCGCGCCGTGTCCCACGACCTCAGGACACCGCTGACGTCGATCCTTGGCGCAAGCTCCGCGATCCTCGAAAACGGCGGCGCGCTCCCGCCCGAACGGCGCGAGGAATTGGTGCGCGGCATCAACGAGGACGCCGAATGGCTGATCCGCATGGTGGAGAACCTTCTACTAATTACAAAGGTGGAGGGCGCGGCGCGCATCGCCAAGCGAAGCGAGGCGGTAGAGGAGGTCGTGGCCGAAGCGGTCGCGAAGTTTCAGAAGCACTATCCTTCGAGCGCCATTGAGGTCAGCGCGCCGGAAGAGCTGCTCTTGGCGCCGATGGACGCGCTTCTGATCGAGCAGGTGCTCTTCAACCTCTTTGAAAACGCGGTGCTGCACGGAAAAGCCGCGACCATTGCGCTCACCGTTTCAAAATCCGGCGGTGAGGCGCTGCTTGAGGTTAAAGACGACGGTCTCGGCATCCAGAAGGCGGATTTTCCTCACCTTTTTGACGGCTACATGGGGCGCGCCGAGCGCGCGTCCAGCGACAACGGCCGCAACATGGGCATCGGGCTTTCGGTATGTTTTTCGATCATACAGGCGCACGGCGGCCGCATGGAAGCGAAGAACATCCAGCCTTCCGGCGCGCTGTTCCGATTCACCCTTCCACTTGAGGAGGCAGGCGATGGATAATAAGCCATGCGTACTGATCGTTGAAGACGAGCACAATATTTTGGGCTTCATGCGCACGGTGCTGCAGATGAACGGCTACCGCGTCCTGGAAGCGTCGGACGCAACGCAGGCGCTTGCGATGATTCCGTCCCACCTGCCGGACATGATGATTCTGGATCTGGGCCTTCCCGACATGGACGGCATGAACGTGATAAAGTCCGTCCGCGAATGGTCCAGAATGCCGATTCTGGTGGTGTCCGCTCGTGATCAGGAAAGTGACAAGGTGATGGCGCTGGACCTTGGCGCGGACGATTATGTGACAAAACCTTTCGGCACTTCGGAACTCCTGGCGAGAATCCGGACGGAGCTACGGCACGCGCAGACCGCCGTAAATCAGGAGGCATCCTTCACCACGGGGGAGCTTACGGTGGACTTCTTTCGTAGGCGCGTGCTCGTCGGGGGTGAGGAAGCGCACCTGACGCAGAACGAATTTCGAATCGTGACGATGCTGGCGCGAAACGCCGGGCGTGTGCTGACCTATGACGCGCTGATCGCGGAGGTCTGGGGGCCAAACGCGCTGGGCGACAATCAGATCCTTCGGGTGAACATGGCCAACATCCGAAGAAAGCTTGAAAAAAACCCCGCCGCGCCCCGGTACATCATCACCGAGATCGGGGTAGGCTACCGGATGAACGAAATCCAGCAATCCTTATGACAGGATAAATCTTGTCACGGTCTTTATGGCGAAATGCGGACAGGTGTGGTATAATCTTCACCGTGTGATTCGGAAGGCGGAGGTTCCGAACAGGTTTGACGCAATTTGTCCGCGGAAGCGGGCGCGTGGAGGTATGGGGATGAAAGTCAACAAGGGTACGTTTTTCATCGTGCTGGTTTTGACGCTGTTGATCGCCTATGTCGCGTTCTTCGGCGTACACATCCAGGTGGACAAGTACAAGCTGGACATTCCCGGCGCGGGCGACATGCGTTTTGGCATTGACATCCGCGGCGGCGTCGACGCGGTGTATGAGCCTGTGGGGCTGGACCGGGTTCCTACGGCGGAAGAACTCGAAAGCGCCCGGGCGGTCATTGAGACACGTCTCGACCAGAAGAACATTCTCGACCGCGACGTGACGGTCGACCGCACCAACGGCGACATCATCGTCCGCTTCCCGTGGAAGTCGGGCGAAACCGACTTCGACCCGCAGAAGGCGATCTCCGAGCTGGGCGAAACCGCCAAACTGACCTTCCGGGATACCGAGGGCAACGTGGTTGTGGATGGCGCACACGTGACCAAGTCGGTCGTCGCTCAGGATCAGGACACCGGCGGCTACGAGGTCGCGCTGACCTTTGACGACGAGGGCAAAAAGCTCTTCGCCGAGGCGACGGCCAAGATGATTGGCAAACCCATTTCCATTTACATGGACGAAGTGCTGATCACTTCGCCCACCGTACAGAACGCAATCCCCAATGGCCAGGCCCGGATCACCGGCACCGGCACGCTGCAGGAAACCTCGGAGCTCGCCCAAAAGATCGCGGCCGGCGCGCTGCCCTTCTCGATGGAAGCGCGCAACTACTCCACCATCAGCCCCACGCTCGGCGCTGGCGCGCTGAACATCATGGTGACGGCGGGCACGATTGCGTTCATCATCATCTGCCTCCTGCTGATCTTCTACTACAGGTTGGCTGGCCTTGTTGCCTGCGTGGCGCTTACGATTCAGGTGTGCGGCCAGCTTCTGGCGCTGTCCGTGCCGCAGATCACGCTGACGCTGCCCGGCATCGCGGGCGTTATCTTGTCCATCGGTATGGGCGTTGACGCCAACATCATCATCGGCGAGCGCATTTCGGAGGAAATCAAGGCAGGCCGGAAGACACAGGGAGCCATCTCCGCGGGCTTCAAGAACGCGTTTTCGTCGGTGTTTGATGGCAACATCACGGTTATGATCGTCGCGATCATCCTGATGGTCCTGGGCTCCGGCGCAATGCTGTCCTTTGCGTACTCGCTGCTCACGGGCGTTCTGCTCAACTTCCTTGCGGGCGTCACCGCCTCGCGCCTGATGATGCGCTCGCTCAGCCTCTATCCGAAGCTGTCCAACGAGTGGCTGTATACCTGCCTTACGAGGAGGGTCACGCTGTGAAGAAATATTTTACCTTTTATGCCCATCGCAAGATCTTTTACATGATCTCGCTTGCGATCATGGTCATCGGGCTCATTGGCGTCGCGGTGCGCGGCGTACAACTGGACATCCAGTTTACCGGCGGCGCAATCCTGAAGTACAGCTACCAAGGAGAGCTTAACGCCGAGGCTGTCGCCGACGAGGCTTCCACGCTCCTGGGCCGGTTGACCTCCGCGCAGATAACCAACGACCTCAACAC
>JAEZTD010000267.1 GCA_023443705.1 Bacillota bacterium
GTTCCGGGCCGACGACGGATGGACCGTCATCACCCGCGACCATAGGCCCTGTGCGCACTACGAGCACACCATCGCCATCACAGGCGACGCACCTGAAATCCTATCGCAGGCAGGAGGGCGCGAACGATGACGCGCATACCGGCGGAGGTAGGCCGCGTCGTCAGATCCAGGGCGGGCAGGGATCAAGGGCGGCTGTTCCTCGTCCTCAAGGTATTTGACGAAGAACACCTGCTCATCGCCGACGGCGACCTTCGGAAGGTTGAAAAGCCCAAGAAGAAGAAGCTGCGGCACCTGGAAGCCACGGCCCACTACTGTGAATGCCCGGCGATCGAGAAGCTTAAGAACGCAGACGTCCGCAAGCTGATCCAGAACGCCACCGACAAGGAGGGGTGAGGGATTGTCCAAATCTGATGTAATCGAAGTGGAAGGCGTTGTTACCGAGACCTTTCCCAACGCCATGTTTGAAGTGCAACTGCCCAATGGCCACAAGGTACTGGCGCACGTCTCCGGCAAAATGCGCATGCACTACATCCGCATCTATCCGGGCGACAAGGTGACGATTGAACTCTCGCCTTACGACCTGACGCGCGGCAGAATTACATGGCGCAGCAAAGGCTAACAACAACTCAAGGAGGCAAGCGCAATGAAAGTCAGACCCTCTGTCAAGCCCATTTGCGAGAAATGCAAGATCATCCGCCGCAAGGGCCGCGTCATGGTGATCTGCGAAAATCCCAAGCACAAGCAGAAGCAGGGCTGACCGCCCTCGAACCATGCATAGCCCCGTAAAGGGCAATGCGATTTAATTTGGAGGTGCTTTACCAGATGGCACGCATTTCGGGCGTCGACCTTCCCAAGGAGAAGCGTGTGGAAATCGCGCTGACCTACATCTACGGCATCGGCCGCAATGTGGCCGATCAAATCATCAAGGCGACGGGCATCAACCCCGATACCCGCGTCAAGGACCTGACCGAGGCTGACGTCGGCAAGCTGCGCGACTACATCGACCACAACCTCAAGGTGGAGGGCGACCTTCGCTGCGAAGTTTCGATGAACATCAAGCGGCTGATGGAGATCGGCTGCTACCGCGGCCTCAGGCACCGCAGGGGCCTGCCTGTGCGCGGCCAGAACACCAAGCAGAACGCCCGCACCCGCAAGGGTCCCAAGCGCCAGGTAGCCGGCAAGAAGAAGGCGGCCAGGTAAGGACGCCCGCTTCGTCGGCGCTCTGCTGGATGGCGGCGTCTATCCCCAAAGGGACGATGTCGACCGGAGGGTGAGCGTGTGGCGCTTGAAGCAGCGCAGGGAATTGCCCTGTGCGTAAGACCAATTTTTAAGGAGGAAGCTATCCATGGCCAAGGCGAAGCTGAAAAAGACGACGCGTAAGCGCCGCGAGAAAAAGCTCGTGGAGCGTGGCGCCGCCCACATCCGCTCTTCATTCAACAATACGATCGTCACGATCACCGACACCGCCGGAAACGCGTTGTCGTGGGCCTCTGCTGGCGGACTTGGTTTCCGCGGCAGCAAGAAATCCACGCCGTTCGCCGCGCAGACGGCTGCCGAGACCGCCGCGAAGGCCGCTATGGAATATGGCCTCAAGTCGGTTGAGGTGTACGTCAAAGGCCCCGGCTCCGGGCGCGAAGCCGCCATCCGCTCGCTGCAGGCGGCGGGTCTGGAGGTCAACATGATCAAGGACGTGACGCCGATTCCGCACAACGGATGCCGTCCGCCCAAGCGCAGAAGAGTGTAATGGAGGTTTTGATTCATGGCTAGATATAACGGTTCCGTTTGCCGTCAGTGCCGCCGCGAAGGCACCAAGCTCTTCCTGAAGGGTGACCGCTGCTACAGCCCGAAGTGCTCGGTGGGCCTGCGTCCCACCCCGCCGGGTGAACACGGCCAGGCCCGCCAGAAGAAGCAGTCCGAGTACGGCATGCAGCTGCGCGAAAAGCAGAAGGCCCGCCGCGTGTACGGCGTGCTGGAAGCCCAGTTCCACCGCTACTTCGAGAAGGCCGAGGCCAAGCGCGGCATCACCGGCGAAAACCTGCTGGTGACGCTGGAGCGCCGTCTCGACAACGTGGTATACCGCCTGGGCTTCGGCCTGAGCCGTCCCCATGCCCGCCAGCTCGTCCGCCATGGCCACATTCTGGTCAACGGCAAGAAAGTCAACATCCCCTCCTACGAGGTGGACGTCAACGACGTTGTCTCCGTGCGCGAGAAGAGCGCGGAGGCGGAGCGCTTCAAGACCCTTCGCGAAGGAACCGGCCGCGTGATCCCGAAGTGGATCGTGCTGGATGCTTCTAACCTGAAGGCTTCTATTGTCGCCCTCCCGCAGCGCGAAGACGTCGATACGACGATCCAGGAGCATATGATCGTCGAGCTGTACTCCCGCTAATCATGAGTTTTCCGCTTGATAGGGGAGTACCCCGATTCCGCCAAAAGGAGGGCGTGCTGAATGATCGAAATCGAAAAACCGAGAATTGAACGAGTGGAGATCGGCGAAAACAACCGCTATGGCAAGTTCGTCGTGGAACCGCTGGAGCGGGGTTTTGGCCAGACGTTGGGCAATTCACTGCGCCGCGTGCTGCTCAATTCACTGCCGGGTGTGGCGGTGACCAGCGTACGCATTGAAGGCGTGCAGCATGAGTTTTCGACAGTGCCGGGCGTGAAGGAAGACGTGGCGGAGATCATCCTCAACCTCAAAAACCTGTCCGCCAAGCTTTACTCCGACCAGCCCAAGATCATTACGGTGGATGCGGTCGGTCCCTGCGAAGTGACTGCCGCGGAGATCAAGTGCGACGAAGAGGTTGAGATCGTCAACCTCGACCTGCATGTGGCCACTTTGGCCGAAGGCGCGCACCTGCAGATGCAGATCACGCTGGACAAGGGCCGCGGCTATGTGTCTGTTGATCGCAACAAGCAGCTCATGACGGAGCGCTCGAAGTCGGGTGGAATGCCCATCGGCGTCATTCCGATTGACTCGATCTTCACCCCCATCCGCAAGGTCAGTTATTCGGTGGAAGATACCCGGCGCGGCCAGATCACCGACTACGACAAACTGACGATCGAGGTGTGGACCAACGGCAGCATCCTGCCCAAGGAGGCGCTGGCTTCCGCTGCGCAGATTCTGACAAACAATATGCGGCTGTTCATCGACCTCACCGTGAACGTCGTCCGGGTGGACTTCAATGAGCCCGAGGACAACACCAAGGAAAAGGTTCTCGAAATGACCATTGAGGAACTGGATCTTTCGGTGCGCGCCTTCAACTGCCTGAAGCGCGCCGGCATCAACACCGTGGCCGAACTGGTGCAACGCAATCAGGAGGACATGATGAAGGTGCGCAACCTCGGCAAAAAGTCGCTGGAGGAAGTTGAACAAAAGCTCGTCGCGCTGGGCCTCTCGCTCAAGGCGAGCGACGAATAATCGTGGCGGCATCGCCACCTCGACAATAGCAAGGAGGACGTAACATGGCCAATCGCAAGCTGGGCAGGCCGACCGACCAGCGCAAGGCGCTCCTGCGCAATCAGGTGACCAACCTGATCTGGTACGGGAAAATCGAGACCACCCTCACCCGCGCCAAGGAAGTCAGCTCCGTCGCCGAAAAGCTGATCACGCTGGCCGCGCGCGAGTGCGATAACAACGTGGAAACCACCAAGAATACCAACAACGATAAGGGCCAGACGGTTGTTCTGAACGTGGTCAACGACGCGCCCACGAAGCTGGCCGCCCGCCGCCGCATGATGAGCTACCTCTACGAAATCCCCGAGCCGCGCAAGGAAGACGAGAGCCGTTCCGAGTACAAGGCGCGCACCGCCCAGGTCAAGCACCCGGTGGTGGAGAAGCTGATGCGCGAAATCGGCCCCAAGTACAAGAAGCGCGCAGCAGACAAGGGCCAGGGCGGCGGCTACACCCGCATCGTCAAGAAGGGCCCCCGCCGCGGCGACGGCGCGGAAGTCGTCATCCTGGAACTGGTGTAAGTGAAACGGTGAAGGCCGCGGCGCGGTTTTCACAAAGAGGCGGGCGGCAGAATTTGCCGCCCGCTTCGGCGTATCCCGCAGTGTTCCCGTGGTTTCAACCGTTTCCGGCGGCGTGTATGCTGGGAAGGGGATGCGCCACCGGTACTTAGCGATGGTGCTGTCTTCAGTCAGTGCGCCCGCGGAAATTCCAGAGAAATTCAGACGCCGCCTGGATTCCCCTTCGCATTGATAAGGCGGCGGGGTTTTCATGGCTTGAGCGGGTGGCAAACATCGTTTGCCACCCGCTCAAGCCACTGCAAGGTTATTGTAAAGGGCTACTGCCGCTTAAATGAATGCCGAAGAACCGTTAAGGGCGCGGGTTTTCGGGCTGCCGCACTTTTTTTGACTTCAAATACGCAATCAGTTCGTCATAGGACGACCGATAGCCGAAGCGTTCAACGTCCTTCTTATATCGCCGATAGACACGCCGGGCGGTAGGCAGGTCGTAATAGTCCATCCAGTACACGGCCTTTTCTGTGGGATTATGGTGCGGGAGCGGCATAAAGTCGTGTTTTTTTCGGATGGGCTCGTATTCCTCTGCGAGGCGCTCGAAGTGTCCGATAAAATTCGGAACCGGGTTCTGTCCCATGCGGTCAATCATAAAGCTTTGGCTGGCGAAGTGGCTGTCCGCGATGCGGTCCGGGATCCGTGAAACGCGGCGGGCGAAGGATCGGAAACCTCGGTCTTTGCGAATATAGCCCATCAGGTAGTGGTCATACTTGAGCGGTGCGGTCTGTCCCGGTTTGCGCTTGGGATGATATTTGTTTTCATAGCAGGAGATCAGTCGTATGAAGGGGTTCCGCACAAAGGTGAAGACGAAGTAATCCCGGTAGTCCTGTGCGTTGAGCGCTGTCACGGTGTGGCCCGTCCGGCGGATGGCCTTGATGACGCTCAGGTAGTGCTCGTCAGAATCAAGGTTGACCATGCTGGCTTTGATGGACGTACAGGCGACTTTCTGGATTACAAGGTAGACCACCTTCTCATCATCCAGAACCAGGTAAGACCAGCCCATGTACGCGCCCTGGGACACGAGGCGCTTCACAAGATTGATCATTCTGCCCAGATGGTGGGAATAGCGTTCAAGCCTGGGGAACCGTTTGACTTCCTGTTTGAGCCTTTGCATCGGCTACGCTCCTTTTAGTCAGATTTGAAGCCTGTGTCGATGTTATCCGCTGCGCGGATGCCAGGCATCCAATTCACAGCGGCCCTGCAATCAGATCGCGCCCGTGTGCTGGATGAGCTTGAGCACGTTCAGCGCAACCACCACAACGCCGACGACGCCCAGCATCCAGCGGGTCGGCACCTTCGAGCATAGCACCGCGCCGAGGGGTGCGGCGAGAATTCCGCCGATGATGAGGCCCAGGATGATCGTCGTGTAGGACTGAAAGTCCACCACCAGCGCGGCAAAGGTGGTTGTTTCTGCGAGGGTGACGAAGAATTCCGCCGCGTTGACGGTGCCGATGGTCTTTCGCGTGTCGTGGCCGGAGGCGAGCAGCGTGCTGGTGACGATCGGCCCCCATCCGCCGCCGCCCATCGCGTCGGTCAGGCCGCCAGCAAAGCCCAGTGCGTAGGCGTAGTTGCCGTATTCCTTCGGGCGTGCCGGTCTTTTGAACGCCTTGAGGAAGATGACGACGCCCATGACCACGAGGTAGCTGTCGATGACAAGATCGACGGCGGTGCTCGAAAACGTAACCAACAGGTATGCGCCCAGCGCGCCGCCGACAACGCCCGGAACCAGCAGCTTGAAAAAGAGCGCTTTGGAGACGTTTCGAAGCTTCAGGTGCGACAGGCCCGACACCAGCGTGGTGAACAGCTCGGAGAAGTGTACGCAAGCGCTGGACACGACCGACGGGAGCCCCGCGATCGTTCGGAGAAAGGTGTTGCTGCTGACGCCGTAGGCCATACCCAGCGTGCCGTCGATCAGCTGCGCGCCAAAGCCCAGCGCGACGTAGAGCAGAAGTTCCATGGAAGCGCCCCCTTGAGG
>JAEZTD010000271.1 GCA_023443705.1 Bacillota bacterium
GGGTGTAGAGGGCGAGCCCGGTTAAAATCAGCGCAAAAACGATCTCCGGCCAATTGCCGAACCGGAAGACCAGCGTGAGCACGGAAAAAAGTACCGCTGACGTCGCCGAAGCCACCGACATGTACCCCGTCAGCGCGAGTACGACGAACTGGCAGACCAAGACGATCAGGCCGAAAAACGGCTCGACCATCAGGATCACGCCGCCGGAGGTGGCGATGCCCTTGCCGCCTTTGAAGCCGTAGAAGACGGGCCAGTTGTGGCCCAAAATGGCGGCGAGACCGCCCGCATAGCCGCCCCACTCGCCCAGAAACCACCGGCCGAGGAGCGCCGCAAGAAGCCCCTTTAAAAGGTCTCCCGCCAGCGTCACAACGCTCGGAAGCCAGCCCAGCGTGCGCAAAACGTTCGTCGCGCCGGTGGATTTGCTGCCGTGTTTTCGGATATCCAGCCGCCCGAAAGCCATGCCGGAGGTGATCCCGGTGGAGAAATTGCCCATCAGGTAGCCGCCAATGATCACAATCAGCCATTTCAGCGCGATGCTCATTCGTCAGTCCTCTCTCTGCTTCTCGCGAAGCAGAAGCCGAATGGGCGTGCCCTCAAAGCCAAAGGCCTTGCGGAACTGGTTGTGAAGATACCGCTCGTAGGAATAGTGAAGCAGCGTCTTGTCGTTGACGAACAAGACGAAGGTCGGCGGACAGACGGACTGCTGGGTGCCGTAGTAAATACGCAGCCTGCGGCCGGACATGGACGGCGGCGGCAGCGCGGTCTGCGCGTCGCCCAGCACGTCGTTCAGAAGCCCGGTGGTGACGCGGCGGGATGCCTGGCCGTACACCTCCCGCACCATCGGCATGATGCGGTCGGCCCGTTGGCCGGTCTTCGCGGAGATGAACAGGATGCGCGCGTAGTCCATGAACTTCAGCTGTTCGCGGACCTGCCGGGTAAAGGCCTCCAGCGTGCCGGTGTCCTTTTCAACCGCGTCCCACTTGTTGACCACGATGATGGCGGGCTTGCCCTGCTCGTCCACATAACCGGCGATCTTCGCATCCTGCTCGGTGACGCCTTCCGAGGCGTCGATCAGCATCAAGACCACGTCCGCCCGGTCGATGGCGGCCAGCGCACGCACCACGCTGAAACGCTCCAGCGACTGGTACTCGATGGCGCGCTTTCTGCGGATGCCCGCGGTGTCGATGAGCACGTATTCCTCGCCCTCGTCGGTAAAGCGCGTATCGATGGCGTCCCGGGTGGTTCCGGCGATGTCGGACACCATCACGCGGGTCTCGCCAAGCAGGCGGTTGACCAGGGACGACTTGCCCACGTTGGGCTTTCCGACCACCGCCACATGAATGGGGCTGTCTTCCTCTCGCTCGCCTACCTCTTCGGTGGGAAGAACCTTCATCAATTCTTCCAGAAGGTCGCCGAAGTTCATCATGTTGACGGAAGAGACCGCGATCGGATCGCCCAATCCCAGCGCGTAAAACTCAAAGGCGTGGTCTGACTGTGCCACGCTGTCGATCTTGTTGACGACGACGATGACGGGCTTGTTGCTGCGGCGCAGCATGTCCGCAACGGTCCCGTCGTCCGGCGTCAGGCCCTGCCGCCCATCCACGAAGAAAAGGATCGCGTCGCAGGTCTCGATTGCGATCTCGGCCTGGTCGCGCATCTGCCGAAGCAGCGGATCGGTGGAATTCGGATCGATGCCTCCGGTGTCGATAAGGGTGAACGCTCTGCCCTGCCATTCACAATCGGCGTAGACGCGGTCGCGCGTCACGCCCGGCGTGTCCTCGACGATGGCGATGCGCCGCCCCGCAATTTTGTTGAAAAAGGTTGATTTGCCCACATTGGGCCGGCCTACGATGGCCACCAGCGGTCTTGCCATGATTCCTCCCCGCCCGAAAGGGCCTCAAGCGCCCTTGAGCGCCTCCAAAAGCTGTTCGCCCCGTCTGCCCACCGGCAGGATGTCCGCGCCCAGCGCATGCTTTACTTCGTTTAATGTCATGCCGTCGAGGAAGATTTCCTCCCCCTCCCGGAGCATGCATTCCGTAACCAGTATCCTGTCCGCCCTGACCGTTTTCAGCCCGCGGATCAAGTCTCCGCCTGTCAGAAGTCCGGAAACGGTGACCGTTGGTCCGAAGTATCTGTTTATCACCGGAACCACCCGCACGCGAACGCCCGGAAGCGGATGATCCGCGATCAGTCTTTCCATAAACGGCGCAACAGAAACCCCGCAGGCGATCACGAGATCCGCTTGACGCGCGGTGAGGTCGTCTGATTGATACGCCTCGTCAAACTCGCGCTCCAGCAGCCGGCACATGCCGACGCCGTTTTCGATCTGCGGATAGCCCTCGTAGTCCTCTTCGGACGGGAGCGGCCGCCCCGCCAGAAGATAAAACTCGTCCGCCGCCTGCACAAAGCCGGTGCCGTGGGCCTTCGTCAGCTGGGCGCGCCACGCGTCCACCTGCCTTAAAAGCCGCTCCGCGCTTTCAGCGTCGAAGGCATTGAGCGCCGTCAGCCCATCCCGGTGCCCAGTCAGCCCCACCGGCACCAGCGCCAGCGAAAGCGCCGAAGGATACATTGCGGAAAGATCCGAAATGGTGCGCTCCAGCGCCTCTCCGTCATTGAACCCTGGACAGACCACCGCCTGCGTGTGAAAGCGGATGCCGCCCTTCGCCAGCCGGTACAGCTGCTCCCCGATTTCCGCGGCGCGCTTGGTGCCCATAAGGTGCGCCCGGAGCGCCGGATCGGTGGCGTGTACCGAAATGTACAGCGGCGATGCCTTCCGCCGGATGATCCTGTCCAGCTCGCGGGGGCCGACGTTGGTCAGGGTGACGAAGTTGCCCATCAGCAGCGACATGCGCCAGTCGTCGTCCTTCACGCGCAGCGTCTCCCGCGCGCCCGGCGGCAACTGATCGACAAAGCAAAAAGCGCAATTGTTGCAACAGTTGCGAACGCCGCCCGTCAGCTCGCCTTCAAATTCCAGGCCCAGCGGCTCGTAGTCGTCCTTTTTGATCCGGTATTCGTTTTCCCGTCCATCCCGTTCAACGACCAGACGGATGCTTTTTTCGCAGCACAGCGCTTGGTAGTCCACAAAATCGATTACACGCTGGCCGTTGATCGAAACCAGTCTGTCGCCGGATTCAAGCCCCAACCGCTCGGCGATGCTGTCCGGCTCAACGCGCCGGATCCGGTGATTCATTGGCACTCAGCTCCCAATATATTATGGGGCTTTCATGTAGTTTCGTCAAGCGCCAACCGATAAATTCGCCTGTATTCATCGGTGGGACCCCCATCCGCGTTTTTGAGGAGGAGCGGCGGCAGCCAATCCAGCATGGAACCCGCGCCCTTTACCGCGTCGATCAGGATCAATTTGGGACGGGCTTCGGGCCTGTCGATCACGAGCCGCACGCGCTTGGGTTCAAGCCGCCGGGCCCTGAGCGCGCACATCAGGTCGAATGCACGGGGCGCCGGGTAGACAAACGCCGCGCGGCCGCCGTTTTTCAGGAGCTTTGCCGCGCAATCGACAAAGTCCTCCACAGTGCAGTCGCCCTCATGCCGCGCCAGATGATGCGCGGGTTCCGGGCTCGCCGGCGCGGTTCCTCTGGGATTGTAGGGCGGGTTGCACACCACCAGCGAATGGCCGGAATACCCGAGCACGCGGGGCGCGTGGCGCACGTCCAGGTGGTGAACGGCGATCCGGTCTAGACCGTTCCCCGCCACGCTTCGCCGCGCCATCTCACACATGTCCGCCTGCCATTCCACCGCGTCAAAGCGCGCCCGCGGCTGCGCGTCCGCCATCAGGATGGAGAGAATGCCGCCGCCCGCGCCCAGGTCGGCCACGCGATCGCCGGGCTTGGGCGCGGCAAAGTCCGCCAGCAGCACCGCGTCTGTGCCGAAGCGGAATCCATTTTCCTTTTGAAGGATTTGAAGCCCTCCGCGGTTCAGGTCGTCCAGCCGCTCGCCGGGTATTTGAAAAAACAAGCGGCCCGAGTCCCCTCGCGCCGCCCGAATGTCGTCCATCGTTTTTACTCCCAGATGCGTAGTGCCCACATGAAACGTTTAGGATAGTAATCATCTTTATACAAGTCCGTGACCACTACTTTCTTTTTTGAAGAAGAAGCATGGATAAAAGATTTCTTCTTACTGACCCCATACTTACCCAAATAGATTGCGGCGTGGCCTGGTTTTTTATCCGTTTGCGTATCGAAGAACAGCAAATCTCCACGCTTAATATCGTTTATATCTGTGATTTTAGTACCGATTTTGCTCTTACCCTGTGCCCGAACCTCGCTTGTCACATAGATGCCAACCTTGCGCAGACAATACGCTGTATAAGTGCTGCAATCGAAAGACCTGGGTGCGCTGGCTGGAGATTTATACGGAACGTTCAGGTAATTGAACGCGACATCGATCAGCGCTTCAATTTTGACATTGATGTATGATACGGGCGCACCATCCAACGCTTTCAGCGTCGGCGTGTAGGCGATCCCGCTCTGATAGAGCTTGTTGTACTTCTGGAACAGCTTGACCGCAGACGCGACGCCGCTGTCATAAACACCGTCGGCACTTCCGTTATAATAGCCAAGGGATTTCAGCTTGTTCTGAAGGGTGACCACGGCGTCGCCTTTGTTGCCGGTCTTCAGCGTATCGCTGCCGCAGACAGCAGCGTAAGACAAGGCCTTTGTATTGTCGTTCATCAGGGTACGAGTCGCCGTGTCGGCGCTTCCCGTGACCTTGAGCGCCGGATAGTTGAAGCTCTGGAAATACTTGACCGCGGTGACGACGGATGTGGAGTAGACGCCGCTGATGATGCCCTTGTAGTAGCCGAGCTCGCGCAGGCGCACCTGCAGCGCGGCCACATCGAGGCCTGCCTTGGACTTGGTGGAGAGCGCTTTGGTCTGCGCGCTCTTGGTGAGGAGTTCAAACGACTGGGAGGAACCGGAATTGAGCAGCGCGCGCAGCGTGCGGCTGGCGCTTCCGGACGGGGAATAGCCGTTGGCGACCTGGAACAGCTTGACCGAGTATTTGGTCTGCGTATCGAAGCGGCCATTTGGCTCACTCCAATAGAAGCCCTTGGACTGAAGCTTTTCCTGCAGCTGGGTTACCTGCGCGCTCTCCGCGCCGTATTTCAAAGGGGTCAGATAGTTCATTTCGTCGTACTTGGCGCGGGTGACGGCGCTTTTGGAGTAGAGGACAGCGCGGGTGGCTCCGTCCGCACTGCCGGTGACGGAGAGCGCGTTGGCGGTCTGAAAAAGCCGGACGGCCGACTCCGTGGCGGAACCATATCTGCCGCTGACGCTGCTGGAATAGTAGCCCAGCTTTTTGAGATACGTCTGCACTTTCTTCACATGGGTGCCGCTGCCGCCGAGCCGCAGCTGGGCGTCGGCAACCTTCTCCTGATACTGGGCATAGGTCACCGCGTCGGCGGAGGCTGCCTTCGCCTGGGTATCGTCATCGGCGTAGCCGTATTTCTTTGCTTGAATGGAATTGGCTTTTTGAAAAACCCGCACCGAGTTGTACAGGGTGGCCGTATAGGTTTTGGTGATCTTCGCGGTGTAGTAGCCCTTCGCCTTCAGATTCTGCTGGAGCGCCGCGACGGCAGCGCCTTTTGAAGAGGGGCCAAGCGTGGCGGCCATGGCCTGCCCGCAGAGGAAAATCATGATGATCGACGCTAAAATGACCCCACGGACGAGCCCCTTTCCGCCTTTTCGCATCCTGACCGCCTCCTCGTTCAACGACTTGCACCGTGCATCGCTGCGCGTGCGGGGTTCCCATATAACGGAAACCGAATTTTGCTTGAGTATAACATATGTACGACGCCTTCGCAAGAGAATTCTGGAATTGATTTAGGAAAAGTTGCTTTTGTGAAGCGGCGTGGTGATTATTTGTAATTATTGTGTAATATTTGGCTTGGTAATCGGATGGAATCAACCCGTTTTAATCGAGATGCGAGAAATCTTCTGCCTTTCACGCTTTTTAGGCGGGCACAATGTTGCGACGCAATCCCGATCCCCCGCTTAATTTCGAAACAAATGACACGCCATCTGTTCACATAGTATGAGCGCCCCGTGAAACTTGTCAAATAAGAGAATTCGACCCTCTGCGGTGCTTTTTCCGGTTGACGAAATCGAGCGGAGCCGCTATAATGGCAATACTTCGCAATGAGCGGAAAGAGTAGGCGATTTCGCGCGCGACAGAGAGGGGCGGTCCTCGGCTGAAAGCCGCCCAGCGCAGAACCCGCCGAAGTGCATCCGTGAGCGAGCGCGCAGACCGCGCCGGGCGCGCCCGTTACAGTGCTAAAAAGCGCAAAATGCCGCGGCATTTTGAAGCAGAGTGGAACCGCGCATATGGCGCCTCTGTACCGACGGAGGCGCTTATTTCTTTCGTCAGGAGGGTTAAGCGTGTTTGCCAATTGGAGCGAAGACATTCGAGCAATTCTCTCCCGTGACCCTGCGGCGCGCAGCGCTTTGGAGGTCATCCTGTGTTACCCCAGCTTTCGCGCCGTCCGCAGGCACCGCCGCGCCCACTGGCTTTGGCGGCACAACATGAAGCTTCTGGCCCGCATGGTTTCTCAGCGCACCCGAAGGTTGACCGGCATTGAGATCCATCCCGGCGCCACCATCGGCAAGGGCCTGTTTATCGACCACGGCATGGGCGTCGTGATCGGCGAGACGGCCGAAATCGGCAACAACGTAACCCTCTATCAGGACGTGACACTGGGCGGTACCGGCAAGGACGTGGGCAAACGTCACCCGACCATCGGCAACAACGTGGTGATCGGCGCGGGCGCGAAGGTGCTGGGCCCTTTCCAAGTGGGTGACGGCGCCAAGATCGGCGCCAGCGCGGTGGTATTAAAGGAAGTGCCGCCCTATTCCACGGTCGTCGGAAACCCCGGCCGCGTCGTGCGCCAGGCGGGTGCAAAGATCGGGATCGACCTCGATCAGATCCACCTGCCCGATCCAGTCAAGGAACGCATCGAGGAAATGACCACGCGGCTGATACAGCTGGAAAAATGTATGGAGCGCAAGGCGCAGGGCATCGCCTGCGATGCATGCGAGGAATTCAACCTGCCCAACTGCCTGTTGGTGCCGAAGGAGGAGAAACATGAAGATCTATAACACGATGACGCGGCAAAAAGAAGAACTGGTCCCGGTACACGAAGGCGAGGTGCGCATCTACGCCTGCGGCCCGACGGTGTATAATTTTTTTCATATCGGCAACGCCCGCCCCTTCATCATCTTTGATACGCTGCGCCGCTATCTGGCCCACAAGGGCATGAAGGTGACTTTCGTTCAGAACTTCACCGACATCGACGACAAGCTCATCCGCCGCGCGGAGGAGGAGCACACCACCGTCGAGGAGATCGCGGACCGCTACATCGAGGAGTACTTCAAAGACGCGGACGAGCTGGGCGTGATGCGGGCTGATGTTCATCCCCGCGCCACCCGGCACATCGGCGAGATCATCAAGATCATCTCAAAGCTCATCAAAAATGGCTACGCCTACGAAGCGCAGGGCGACGTGTATTTTGATACCCAGGCGTATCCCGGCTATGGCAAGCTTTCCGGCCAAAATCTGGAGGACCGCGAGGCGGGCGCGCGCATTGAAGTGGACGACATCAAGAAGAATCCGATGGATTTCGCGCTGTGGAAGGCCCAGAAGCCCGGCGAACCTGCATGGAAGAGCCCCTGGGGCATGGGCCGCCCCGGCTGGCACATCGAGTGCTCGGCCATGAGCATGAAGTACCTGGGTGAAACCTTTGACATCCATTGCGGCGGCGTGGACCTCATCTTCCCCCATCACGAAAATGAAATCGCCCAGTCGGAGGGCGCCACCGGCCACCCCTTCGCCAGGTACTGGATGCACAACGGCCACATCAATGTAGACAACCGCAAGATGAGTAAATCGCTGGGCAACTTCTTTACCGTGCGCGAAATCGCCGCCGAATATGATCTGGAAGCGGTGCGGATGTTCATGCTGAGCGCCCAGTACAGAAGCCCCATCAACTTCTCGCGGGATCTGATTGAGCAGGCCAAAGCCTCCCTGGACCGGCTCTA
>JAEZTD010000272.1 GCA_023443705.1 Bacillota bacterium
CCAACAACCGCATGGAGTTGATGGCCGCAATCGCCGCGCTGGAGGCACTTTTGGAGCCTTGCCAGGTCGATTTGTATACGGACAGCGCCTATATGTGCCGTGCATTTACCGAAAACTGGATTATCAACTGGCAGCGCAACGGATGGAAAACAGCAGGAAAACAGCCGGTCGAAAATCAGGATCTCTGGCAGAGACTCTTAAAGCAGACACAGGTCCATAAAGTGACCTGGCATAAAGTAAAGGGCCACAGTGACAACGAATACAACAACCGGTGCGATGCGCTTGCGCGCGCAGCAATTAAAAATCTCAAGCAGCCGTCCGTTTAAAGGGCGGCTTTTTTACAACAGTATTGGCATGGGTGCCATGGGAAAGGCCGGTTCAGGAGCTGGAAGTCACAAATTTGAAGATAGCACCCAAAAAACGGTTATACTATTCGTTAAACTTGTCTTTAACGAATAGTATAAGAAGAAAAACGAGGGCAAAGATTCTTGCTTCCCCGGACAGTTCATATCATCTTATTGTGCTCAAAAGCTTCTTCATTCCCTCATACACAAATGCGCTTATCCGCTGCCGCTGTTCTGCTATCACACAATCTTAATGATATTGATGCCGACTCATCTGTTCACTGGGAGATGATACATACCATGTTACTCGCCCACTGGGAGATGATTTCTTTATTCCTCATATACTATTCGTTAAAACCCATTTATGGTATACTCTTCTATAGAAATCCATCAAGGAGTTTAGCAGTGACCGAGCATTACGCCATCAAGAACACAAAGCAATATACCAAAAAGCTGCGCAGCATGTTAAACGAGCTTCCAAGCTGCTGCGGCACCTATTTTCGTGGCATTGAAAGCCAGACCTCTGTGCTCACACGTTACGGCTATGCGGTGGATTTGAAGACGTTCTTTGCATTCTTAACGGCAGAAACCGAGTATTTTAAAGGCAAAGAAGTCAAAGAGCTTACGCTTGCCGATCTCGAACAGGTCAAGGCGCTGGATATTGAGCTGTTTTTAGAGCATCTGACCTTATATTTAAGAAACGAGCGCGAGGTCACGAACCATGAGCGCGCAAAAGCGCGCAAGCTTTCTACGCTACGATCCTTCTTCAAGTATTTTTTTAAGCGTGAAATGATGCAGGGCAATGTCGCATCGCTTGTGGAACTTCCAAAGCTTCATGAGCGCGCCATTGTGCGTCTGGAGCCCAATGAAGTGGCAGATTTGATCGATACTGCGGAGTCCGGCGGCGGTCTCTCCCCTGCCCAAAAGAAATACCACAAGTTTACAAAAACACGAGATGCGGCGATACTGACACTGTTTTTGGGCACCGGCATCCGTATCAGCGAGTTGGTCGGCATCGATCTGGAGCATCTGGATTTTGTAAACAACTCCTTTCTCGTCATCCGCAAGGGCGGCAACCAAGACTCGCTTGTCTTTGGCGACGAGGTGCGCGAGGCACTTTTAAAATACATTTTGGAGCGCGAACCTATGGAAACGCTGCCCGGGCACGAAACGGCGCTGTTTCTTTCGATGCAGAAAAAACGCATCACCGTGCGCGCAGTGGAAAACCTTGTGAAAAAATATGCGGCGGTTGCGACACCGCTCAAAAAGATTTCTCCGCACAAGCTGCGTTCCACATATGGCACCATGCTGTATCAGGAAACGGGCGATATTTATCTGGTGGCGGATATCCTTGGTCATAGGGACGTCAATACCACAAGAAAGCATTATGCGGCCATTGAGCGAGACAGGCGGCGTATTGCGGCGCAGGTCATCAAATTGCGGGACGATCCTGTCCTCCCCTCCCCAACTATTCCGAAAAGATTAGAAGAAGCAGCCGTACAGCAAAAAGATAAGCCCGGCGTCGAAGCCGAACTTACTAATCAAGAATAATTCAGAATAGTTAAAACTATTCCTGCGGCCTGCGTTTGCGCGTACCATGGATGTAGGGAAGCTGCTCTCTTGCTTCAAACACCTGGAGCTTCTCTTCCCATTCGGCCAAAAGCGCCGCATCCGGCACATCATACGGCGGGGGCAAAGTGCCGCTTTCCACTTCCTCATCCTCGTCGTAAAATTCACTCAGATATGCTTCCGTTTGTTCGGTTACGATATCCCGTACGGGGATTTGGGCGAAATTCCCCTCCCACTCGTCAATACACTTGCAGCAATTGTCGCATAGTTTATTGGGATCAAGGTCGCAGCGGTCGCACTCACCGCATTCCATACATACTTTTGTATCATCAAGCAAACACTGTTTCATCGATTTTGACTCCTTCTTGGTCCATCATACTCTACTTTTTCCTGTTTGCAAGCCCTTTATGACTGGGTTTGCGCGATATTTTGCGAACGAACGTTTTCAAAATGTTCTGTCTATGCTATACTGAATACACGGTAATGATGTATACCTGTCAGGAGGCCGCCATGAAAAAACTGCGCAATCCGCAAAAAGCCATTTACGATTTTATTGTATCCTACTATGAAAAAAACAGCTTTCCTCCTACCGTGAGGGAAATCTGCACGGCGGTCGGTCTGGCCTCCACCTCAACCGTTCATGCGCATTTGACAAAGCTTGAGCAGCAGGGGCTGATTCAGCGCAACCCCGCCAAACAGCGCTCGCTTGTGATTACGGATTCGCAGGCGGCTTCCGGCGGCATGATGGTTCCCTTGGTGGGCAATGTCGCTGCAGGTTCCCCCATCCTTGCGATAGAAAACATCGAAGAAGAATTCCTTCTCCCCCCGCAGATGCTCCACGGCGCAAGCAAGGATGAGGTGTTTATCCTCAAAATTGAAGGCAGCAGCATGATCGATGCGGGCATGTTCCATGGGGACTATATCGTTGTACACAACGGCCTGCAGACGCACAACGGCGATATCGTAGTTGCGCGTATCCAGGGGGAACGCGCCACCGTTAAACGCCTGTATGAGGATAAAGAG
>JAEZTD010000325.1 GCA_023443705.1 Bacillota bacterium
CTTCAACCCCGATCTCTACGATCCGAAGGACTGGGCCAGGCGGGCGAAGGAAGCCGGGATGAAGTACGTGGTGTTCACTACGAAACACCATGAGGGCTTCTGCATGTTCGACAGCGCCTACACCGACTACAAGTGCACCAATACGCCTGCCGGGCGCGACCTGACGCGCGAGTTTGTGGACGCCTTCCGCGCCGAGGGCATCCGCATCGGCTTCTACTACTCGCTGATCGACTGGCATCACCCGGAGTTTCCCATCGACATGCTCCACCCCCGTCGGGACGACGCGGACGCCTTCGAGCAGAATAAAGGCCGGGACGTCTCCAAGTACGCCCAGTACATGCGCGACCAGGTGACGGAGCTCTTGACCAACTACGGCAAGATCGACGTCATGTGGTTCGACTTCTCCTACACCTGGAACAACGGCACCGGCGATAAAAGCTGGATGAAGGGCAAGGGCAAGGACGACTGGGAGGCGGAGAAGCTGATCGAAACCGCCCGGAAGCTGCAGCCGGACATCATCATCGACAATCGCACCGAGCTGGAGCAGGATCTGTGGACGCCCGAGCAGTACCAGCCCCTCGAATGGCTGCGCCACAAGGGAACGGGCGAACTGGTCAACTGGGAGGCCTGCCAGACGTTCTCCGGCTCCTGGGGCTACCACCGGGACGAGACCACCTGGAAGTCCCCGGAGATGCTGATCCGCATGCTGGTCAGCACCGTGGCGCTGGGCGGAAACCTTCTGATGAACGTGGGTCCCACCGCCCGAGGGTATCTGGACAGCCGCGCCATCGACGCCCTCGCCGTCTATCGGGACTGGATGCGCGTAAACAGCCGCGCCATCTACGGCTGCACCATGGCCGAGCCGGAGTTTACCGCCCCCGCCGATTGCCGTCTGACCCAGTCGGAGGACGGCAAGCGCCTGTACGTACACCTGTTTGCCTATCCGTTTGCCCACCTGCAGCTCCCGGGCCTCGCGGGCAAGGTGGAATACGCGCAGTTTTTGCACGATGCCAGCGAGCTCAAGTTCACCGAGGGCAAGGTCGACCACTTCAGCGAGGGCGCGGCCGTATCCGAGGACCTGCTCGTCATTGAGCTGCCCCCGGTCAAACCGGAAACGCCGGTGCCGGTTGTGGAATTGCTCCTGAAATAATGTCATCCCAAACGCTCAACGGCCATCGGCCAAATGCCTGATCGAACGCAAAAAGACAGCTGCCTGCCGAAAAATGCTTTCGGCAGGCGGTTTCATTTCCCGTGGGGCGAATGGCGGTCCCATCATTCCTTGGGTGCCGGGGCTTTGACGACGATCAGCTCCAAAACCGCGTCGTCCAGGTTCTTCACATCCATTCGGGTCTTGAAGGGGATCTTGAGAACCGTGCCGGCGGGGTAGGCGTGGGTCTCCTGTTCGTCGAGGCCGATGGACAGCCTCCCGCGAACCACCGTCATGTACACGTTGGAATTGGAAAGGTGCACAGGCAACCCTTCTCCCTTGGGAAACACCATATGGATGTAATGCAGGTTCTCGTCCAGGATGACCCTCTTGACCGATTTTTCACTCGTAACGGCCAGTTCATACGCCTTCTCAACCATATCGCAGACCTCCTGTCCTGAATCGGGGGATTTCCCGTATTCTCACGAATCAATTGTAGCACGGAAGCGATTGAATATCCGTTGGATTAGCAACGGAATCTTTCAACAATTCGTCAGGATGTGCCGATGCGCCATGGCCATTACTGCCTGTAATGGATGGCTTTTTGCTTGCAAGCTCTGGAACATTCCATGCATACGAGGCGGTCGCTTTTCTGGATTTCGTGGTGGCGCTCATGCTTTTCAACCGCCTTCGCCGGGCATACGCGCCGGCACATTCCGCAGCCGTTCCAGCGTTCGGAACCGATGGTCATTGCGTGCTTGGATTTTCTGGCGGGGAAGCTCAAAATGAGGCCATAGGGGCATAGATGCCGGCGCCACAGTTCCTCGGGAAAAAAGAGCGTCAGAAAGGCGCCCAGTGCCAAAAGCGCGGGAAGCACCGGCATGAACCGCAAGATCGCGATGCTCATGCAAAAGACGCTTCGGGAAAACCTGATGGATTACTTGACGCAGCAGGCCGGGGTTCAGGGTTCGGTGGATGTTCGCCTTCCGATCAGCAAAAAGGAACTTGTCGATTGTCTGGGCGTTCAAAGGCCGTCGCTGTTCCGGGAACTCAAAAAAATGAAGGACGAAGGACTGATTGACGTATCCAATCGGATTATTCGCCTTTTATCAGGCTGAAAACCAGTGACTTAATGAAGTCGATGCGGAGGTTGTCGAATGTATCGCCGTATGGTATACTGATCCAGTCAGTGCGCGTGTTGCGCCCGGAAAACGTCTCCGTGAAAGGGCTTGTACAATGAGCAATCCGCGCGCGGGAATTCTCAAGCGGCTATTCAAAACGACTTTTGGCCTTAGTGTGTTCGCGTTCGGCGTATATTTGACGATTTCCGCCAACATCGGGCTTGCGCCGTGGGATTCCTTCAGCATGGGCATTTCGTACCATGCGCCCTTGTCCTATGGCGCGGCCCATATCGTTACAAGCTGCCTGATCGTGGCGATAGATCTCTTGATGCGGGAAAAAGTCGGCTTTGGAACGATTCTCGACGCGGTGCTTGTGGGCTTGTTTGTGGATCTTTACGACCGAATCGGCATCGTCCCCGATCAAACCAATGTGCTGCTCGGGATCGTCGTGATGCTTGTGGGGCTGATGATCATGAGCCTGGGACAGTTTTTTTACATGTCGGCTGGGCTGAGTTGCGGTCCAAGGGATGCTTTTGTCGTGGGGCTCGGAAAGCGTGTTCCCAAGCTTCCGATTGGCGTTGTCAACACCCTTATCCTGTCTGTCGTCCTGTGCGGCGGATGGCTTATGGGTGCGCCGATCGGCGTTGGAACCATCGTCGCGACCTTCGGCATCGGGCTATCGATGCAGGTTGTGTTCAAGCTTTTGAAATTCGAGCCGCGCGGCGTGATGCACCAGAGCCTGTTTGAAACCGCGAGAATGTGGCTGGCGCCTGCAGCAGGCGGGGAATCCTCGGCAAACTGAAGGGAAGCTTATCAAGTGGCGCCGTCCGGCCGGACGGCGCCTCAAGGCATCGAAAAACCCTGCGATTTTTTCGATGCAGAGGGAGAAAGCCTGCGTGCGCCTGAAATCCTTCGGGATTTCCGGGCGTCGCACTGACTACAGGTGTGGATAGCGCTACCAGTATCTGTACTGGTGGCGCCATCCCGTTCCCGGCGTACACGCCGCCGGGAACGATTGAAACCCTACGGAGACTTTGTTGA
>JAEZTD010000411.1 GCA_023443705.1 Bacillota bacterium
CAAGGCGCGGATGTTTTTGAGCGTGCTGGAGAGCCGCGAGAAGCTGTACCCGCTCCTGCGCCAGTCCGGGTCGATGGAATTCACCATCCGCATTGGCCCGGAGAACGACCTGCCCGAGCTGAGCGACTGCTCGCTGGTGACCGCCGTCTACCGCATCGGCAAGGGCACGGGCACGCTGGGCATCCTCGGCCCCACGCGCATGGACTACGGCCGGGTGCTCTCGGTTCTGGAGTTCATGGGCAAGGCGATGTCGAGCCTGATGCCCGGCGACGAGTGACGGCAAATGACGAGGACTGGAAGTGAGCTCATGGCGAAGGATAAGGACAAAATGCAGAATCAAAACGTGAACGTTGAACCCGTGAACCCCGAAGAACGTGAGTCGACGGAGCAGGAGGTCCAGCCCCAGGCGCTGCAGGAAGCCCTCGAAAAAGCGGAAACCGAGCGCGACGATTACCTACGGATCGCCCAGCGCACCCAGGCGGACTTCTTGAACTACAAGCGCCTGAACGCCAGCGCGAAGGCCGATGCCTACGACGACGGCATCCGGGACGCGCTGACCGCGCTTCTGCCGACGGTGGATAACCTCGAACGCGCGCTGGACGCGGCGAAAAAGGCTGGCGAGGCCGGTGCGCTGACCGAGGGCGTCGAAATGACGCTTCGGCAGATGCTCTCCGCGATGGAGAAGCTCGGCATGGCCGAAATCCCGGCGCTGGGCGAGAACTTCGACCCGGAGAGCCACAACGCGGTGGTCTGCTGCCAGGGCGGCGAGCCCGGAACGGTTCTCGAGGTCTTTCAAAAGGGATATCGCGCCCGCGGGCGCAACATCCGGTATGCCATGGTCAAAGTGGCCGCCGAATAAAAAGGTTTGAGACTTAAGTTCAGGAGGATACTTTTATGAGCAAGATTATCGGAATCGATTTGGGCACCACCAACTCCTGCGTGGCGGTCATGGAAGGCTCGGAGCCAATCGTCATCGCCAACGCGGAAGGCGCGCGTACCACGCCCTCCGTCGTGGCCTTCGCCAAGAACGGCGAGCGGCTGGTCGGCCAGGTCGCGAAGCGCCAGGCGGTCACCAACCCCGACCGCACCATCATTTCCATCAAGCGCGAGATGGGCACCGCCCACCGCGTGTCCATCGACGGCAAGGACTATACGCCGCAGGAGATCAGCGCGATGATCCTGCAGAAGCTCAAGGCGGACGCCGAGAGCTATCTGGGCGGCAAGGTCACCCAGGCGGTCATCACCGTGCCGGCATACTTCTCCGACGCCCAGCGGCAGGCCACCAAAGACGCGGGGCGCATCGCGGGCCTTGAGGTGCTGCGCATCATCAACGAGCCCACCGCGGCGGCGCTGGCTTACGGCCTCGACAAGGAGCATGCCCACAAGATCCTGGTCTACGACCTGGGTGGCGGCACCTTCGACGTTTCGCTGATGGAGATCGGCGACGGCGTGTTTGAGGTTCTGGCCACCGCCGGCAACAACCGGCTGGGCGGCGACGACTTCGACCAGCGCGTCATCGACTACATCGCCGGAGAGTTCCAGCGCGAAAACGGCATTGACCTCCGGCAGGACCGCATGGCGCTGCAGCGGCTGAAGGAAGCGGCGGAGAAGGCGAAGATCGAGCTCTCCGGCCTGATGACCGCGAACATCAACCTGCCCTTCATCACCGCCGACGCCTCCGGCCCCAAGCACCTGGACATGACGCTGACCCGCGCCAAGTTCAACGAGCTGACCGCCGATCTCGTCGAGAAGACCATCGTCCCGCTTCAGCAGACGATCCGTGACGCGGGGCTCCAGGTTTCGCAGATCGACAAGGTCATCCTGGTGGGCGGTTCCACCCGCATCCCCGCGGTGCAGGACGCGGTGCAGCGCATCGTCGGCAAGGAACCCTACAAGGGCATCAACCCGGACGAGTGTGTCGCCATCGGCGCGGCCATCCAGGCGGGCGTTCTGGGCGGCGAGGTCAAGGACGTGCTGCTTCTGGACGTCACCCCGCTTTCGCTGGGCATTGAGACGATGGGCGGCGTGTTCACCCGGTTGATCGACCGCAACACCACCATCCCCACCAAGAAGAGCCAGGTGTTCTCCACCGCCGCCGACGGCCAGACCGCGGTCGACGTGCATGTGCTTCAGGGCGAGCGCGAAATGGCTGCATACAACAAGACCCTCGGCCGCTTCCAGCTCTCCGGCATCGCGCCCGCGCCCCGCGGCGTGCCGCAGATCGAAGTCACCTTTGACATCGACGCCAACGGCATCGTCCACGTCAGCGCGAAGGACCTGGGCACCGGCAACGAGCAGAAGATCACCATTACCGCTTCCTCCAACCTGACCGAGGCGGAGATCAAGAAGGCCATGGACGAAGCGGAAAAATTCGCGAACGAGGACAAGGCGCGCAAGGAAGAGGTCGAGACCCTCAACCACGCGGACAGCACCATCTACCAGACCGAAAAAACCCTCCGCGACATGGGCGATAAGCTGTCGCCGGAAGACAAGGCGACCATCGAAAGCGAGCTCGCGGCCTTCAAGAAGGTGCGTGAGGGCGGAAACGCCGCCGACATCAAGCGCGAGACGGAGACCTTCACCCAGAAGACCTACGAAATCTTCGGCAAGGTCTACCAGCAGGCGGCGGGCGCCCAGGGCGGCCCGGGCGCAGGCCACGTGAACGACGACGGTACGGTGGAGTCCGACTTCACGGATCAGAACTAAGGCGCAACAATACAAAAGGCTGATGCGCCGGGGCAGCCGCCCCGGCGCCTTACCGAACGCCTCCGAAG